>JBBITS010000049.1:0-13295 GCA_037440665.1 Chloroflexota bacterium | reverse complement strand
GGAAACCGCAGGGACTGCCCGCCGGAATTTACAGCAGTCTAGAGACGCGACCCACGGCAGCAGGAGGCCGGCAGACCGCCATCCATACGATGGCGAACTGGATGTAGCTGCCCATGATCCTGATGGGCATCATGGCGGTGGGGACGTCCGTTAGCCTCGGCATCGCTCAGGCGAAGGTCGCGTCCGATCTCGGCGAGCAGTTCACCGCCGTGCGGCAGGCGAACTTCGAGACGCTGAAGCCGCTCACCGCGGGCTTCCTCTTCCTTGGAGAGGCGTTCCTGCTCTCCGGCATCTCATTCCTGCTCGCCACCATCCTCGGCGCCCTGCGCTGGGGCGGCGGTGAGGTGCAGGAGTCGGTCGGCGCGCCGGTGAAGACGCTGAAGATGCCCTGGTCCGCCTGGGCATTCGTCGGCCTGATGATGACCGGGCTGATCCTGGAGCTCGTCGCCTTCGGCACGCTCGCGTTCGTCGCGGCTCAGGGCCACTCGGCCTGGATCGGGGCGACCGGCATCACCGAGCCCGGCAACCTCGCCGCGCTGAATCGCGCCGCAGCGTATGCGGCGTGGGCGAACCCGCTGCGTGAGGCGGCGCTCGGCGTCCTCCTCACCGGCATCGTCTTCGCGCTGTACACCATCTCCAACGTCCTGGGCTTCCAGTTCTCGCGCATCCGCGAGCTGATCCTGGGGCGGGAGGAAGGAGCTTCCTAATGGCAACCGGAAACCTGGTACTCAACCAACCAACGCTTCGCTACGTGGAGACCGCCAGCCCGCCGGGCCGCAATCTGGCCCAGACCATGGGCCACTACCTGTGGGGCCCGATGGCGCTGATGGGGCTGATGTTCGTGGCGACGGCCTTCGCCCTAGCGATCGCCCGCGCCCAGCTCTCCGTTGACCTTTCGGAAGAGTTCACACCCCCTGCGTAAGGCAAACTTCGAGACGCTGGGCCAGCTCATTCCGGGCTTCATGCTCCTGGGCTTCGCGTTCATCTTCTCCGGCATTAGCTTTGCCATCGCCCGTATCCTCGGCGTCTTCCGGACCGGCGGCGGCCTCGTCCAGGATGCCGCTGGCAAGGGAATCAAGACGCCCGTGATGCCGATCACCGCCTGGATATTCTTGGGCGGTATGATGATGGGGATGATAGTGCTCGTGTTCGTCTTCGTCGGCCACATCTATGCGGCCGTCCAGACGCACGACGCGTGGATCAACGCGACCGGCCCGAGCGGTGCCGACGCCGCGTCCCTCGGCCGTGCCGAGACGTGGGGCACCTGGCTGGAGGGGCTGCGACGCGTCGGCGTGGGTCTCTACCTGGCGTCGATCGCCGTCGTCTTCGGCACCATCGTCAACGTGATCCGCTTCCAGACCCTCCGGATCAAGGAACTCGCCGAGGAGGCACGTACCGTCGCGTAACCAGCAGTCTCGGGGGAGTCCCCGCCCTCCCTGTCTGCCGCTCCTGAGGCTGCGAAACTCTAGGAGATGAGAAAGGAGAACATCTATGGACGCCAAAGATCGCGATTGTCCTGCAGGCAGGCTCTGACGGACATGAGGCGCTGGCCCGGGCGTTCCACAGCCTCGTCTACGCCAAGGAGTTGAACGAGCATGGCGCGGACGTGCGCCTCATCTTCGATGGAGCCGGCACTGAATGGCTCGCTCAGTTTCACCGATCCGACTCAGAGCACATTCGCGGCCTCGGCCTCCTGTTCGAGCAGCTCAAGGGCCAGGGCGTGGTCTACGAGGTGTGCGACTACTGCGCTGGCGCCTTCGGCGTCAAGGAAGAACTGAGGGCCCAGAATGAGCCACTGTCGCGGAGTACGTGGACCACCCCAGCATCGCCGGGCTGGTGGCGGATGGCTATCAGATCTGGGTCCTGTAGCCGTCGGGGCATCTGGCGACTCGCGCTCGTGGCCGGATGCAATCGATATGCATAGCAGTCCCTATTGCACTCGTCTTCTTGCTGAACGAAAGTAGGCGAGAAGCAGCTAGGCTGGAAGCTTCTCGGCCCGAGGTAGGAGGACGCGACCAACGCTCGCGGAGGGGGAGAAATGCCCATGACTGACATCAGAGTGTACGGCGCCCCGTGGTGCCCTGACTGCCGGCGCGCGAAGCAGTTCTTGGGCGAAATGCGCATCCCCTACGAGTGGGTCGATATCGACCAGGACGAGGCCGGCCGCGATTTTGTACGCGAGAAGAACAACGGCAAGCAGATCATCCCGACGATCGTGCTCCCGGACGGTTCCTTCCTCGTCGAGCCGAGCAACGATGAGCTGGCCCGAAAGCTGGGCGTCCAGCTTCGAGCGGAGCGGACGTACTACGATCTCATCATCATCGGTGGCGGTCCGGCCGGACTGACGGCCGCGATTTATGGGGCGAGAGAGGGTATCAATTGCCTGGTCATCGAGAAGAGTGCGCTGGGTGGCCAAGCTGGTGTCACGGAGCGCATCGACAACTACCCGGGATTTCCGGAGGGTGTTCGCGGTGCCAAACTGGCGGAACTGATCGTCCAGCAGGCGCGCCGCTACGGCGTCGAGCTGCTTTCGGCTGTGGATGTAGCTTCGATCTCCCGCATGGGCAGCAACGTCATCGTGGCCACGAAGACCGGCGATGAGTACTGCTCACGCGCCGCCATAGTCGCGACCGGCGCCAGCTACCGTAGGCTGGGCGTGCCGGGCGAGGCTGATCTGATCGGCGCGGGCATCCACTTCTGCGCCACCTGCGACGGCCCGTTCTATAAGGGGTCGAAGGAGCTGATGGTGATCGGCGGCGGGAACTCCGGCGTTGAGGAGGCGTTCTTCCTCTCTCAGTTCACGGACAAGATCAGGCTCGTCGAGTACATGCCAGAGCTCAAGGCGAGCGCTCTGTTGCAGGAGAAGGCCCGCTCCGATCCGAAGTTCGAGATTCTGACGAACACGGAGATCACGGGGTTCGCGGCCAAGGACGGCAAACTCGCGGCCGTCCTGGCGAAGGACCGTGCCACGGGCAAGGAGCTGGAGTTTCACCCGGCGGCGGCCTTCGTCTTCATCGGCCTTTCGCCCAACACGGAGTTCCTCAAAGGCTCGGTGGAGTTGGACCAGTGGGGCTTCATCAAGACCGACGAGACGTTTCAGACGAGCCTGCCAGGCGTCTTCGCTTCGGGCGACGTGCGCGCCGGCAGCACGAAGCAGCTCGCCAGCGCGACGGGCGAGGGCGTGACAGCGCTGCTCATGGCCCGGCAGTTCCTGCAAAGGGCCGGCGACGTGCCGGCGAGGCTCGCGTCATTGGAGACTTGAACACGTGACGCCAACCGTCGACCACATTCCCGTGATCGCTGCGAGCGATATGCCAACCGTCAGCTGCGATCAGATGCGTGAGGTCGACCGCGTCATGATCCACGAACTGGGCATCACACTCGTGCAGATGATGGAAAACGCCGGCCTCCAGCTCGCGGAACTCGTGCGTCGCCACATCGCGGCCCCGTTGGAGGGAGGACGCGTCGTAGTGCTCGCCGGCCATGGCAACAACGGCGGCGGCGGCCTGACGGCCGCGCGGCGCTTGAGCGCGTGGGGAACCGACGTCATCGTGGTGCTCGCCGACGCTCCAGAGCGGTTCCGAGACGTACCGGCTGTCCAGCTCGGCATCCTCCGGCGGATGAACGTTCCCGCCTCGCGGTTCGACGGCACGCTGCCGGACGCTCATGTCCGCGCCTACGCCGAGCGGGCGAACGAGGTGCGTCCGCTTCCTGGCGCGCGAGCGCTCCTGGAGCGGCTGACGGCGCTGGGCGTGCCCTGGGCGATCGCGACCAGTGGCCGCCTTGCGGGCACCGGCCACCGCACGCTCGCAGGGACCAGGGCGTTCACCCTCACACCCTACCACCCCCCGTCAACACCTGCGCTCAACAGCAGTGAACCCCGCCACTAGGCGGGGCTCATGCGCCGGCGCCGGCGCCGGCGCCGTTACAACAACCCTCGGAAGCACCGAAGCGGCGTCAGCGGACTACCAGTGTACTGGAGCGGGAGACGAGACTCGAACTCGCGACCCTCTGCTTGGGAAGCAGATGCTCTGCCAACTGAGCTACTCCCGCTCGCCGAAGACCCTCTGCTGGAGGGCAGGGGAAGTATAGCAAAGCGCCGCAGGCATGCCGCCTGCGGCGGTCAGACGCAAGCCCAGGGAGGGCAGGGGGCTGCCTACGGGCGGAAGGCCAGAATCCAGAGGAACAGGCCGAACACCCCGGTGGCGATGAGGGCCACGCCCAGGATGCCGGCGTCGGCGTCGATTTCTGCCAGAAAGACCGGGTCCATGAACACCTCCGGGTCACTGATATACCACGACGCGGGCGCGCGCGACAGGTCCACTGCGCCCTTGCCGCTGCCCACGGCGTGGGCGGCTGGTGTCAGACGGTCTGCTGGTGACCTGCGACGGCCGCGCTCCGGCTGTCCGACCACATGGCCAGCGCCAGCCCGGCCAGCAGGAACGACGCGCTGAGGACGGCGAAGCCGATGCCGTTGCGGATGGCGATCCAACTCGCCTCGGCCCCGATGTCGAGGAAGGCGTGGGCTAGGTATTCCTCTTCCTCCTCCTTGCCCACGCGTAGCCCGTAGCGCACCGCCACCGCGCCGAGCATGAACGGTACCGAAGCCGCGGACAGGGACGCGCCGATGGCCGCCAGGCGTCCGTATCCCCGCGTCACCAGAGCCAGCGCTAGCGCCAACGCGGCCGAGGTGCCCGCCAGCGAGAAGGTCAGCACGCGCAGCAGGTCGAAGCTGTCCCGGCTCAGGACGTCCATGCTCACGCGGATGGCTCCGGGCGTCGAGAACACGGCGGGCTCGCGACTCTCGGGATGCTCACGCAACACGGCGGCCCCGCCCTCGTACACCAGCGCGGCGGCGCGATCGAGCAGCAGGTCGCGGAACTGCTCGCGGGTGGTGCTGCGCAGCTCGTCCGCCGTGAACGTGAGGTCCAAGGGGAAGTTCGGCAGGGCGAACGGGCCCTCTTCACCGGCGTCGGCGCGATCGCGCAGGTCTTGGTAGTGAAGGTCAAGCAGCGCGTCGGCCTCGGTGAGCACCAACAGCTCCTGACGCAACAGCCGCTCGGCCGGGCCGCGCTGCGTAAGTTGCATCGTGCAGAGCGAGACCAGCAGCAGGAGCGTCGATAGCGCGAGGAGCGCGGCGAGCGCCAGCCGCGCGAACGGACGCCACGCGCCTTCCTCGACGTGGACGAGTTCCGCGCCGCCGGGCGGCGCTGGCAGGACCGGGGCGGTTGTCGAAGACTCGACTCGGCGAGACGTCATTCGGCTGCAACCACCGTAAGCCCCGACAGCCGGTCGTGCAGCGGCCGCCGGTCGCCGGCCAGTGCCGTGACGATGGTCGCGATGGGAACGACGACGCACACGAACGCCGGTCCCGTCGTCAGCACCATTCCCAGGTTGCCCAGGAGCAGCTTGAGGACGACGACCGCGGAGAACAGGAAGTACGGTATGCCCGTGATGGGGTTGAACAGCAGCGGGTTCAGCGCGACCCACCACAGGGCGTAGTCGCGCAGCGGCGGCGTCTGACCGTCGGCGCTCACGACACGCAAGCCCGAGACGTACTGCCCCGCCGTCTGCCCGCGCCAGCGCAGCAGAGCCAGGTTGAACGCCGACCAGAAGATGACCGTCGAGATGAGGATCGACAGGAACGCCCAGTACGCGCCCTCCGGGACGTCATCCGTACCGAAGTCGCTCAGGGCGAGCAGGACGAACCCGCCCAGGACGAAGAAGACCATGGTGAAGGCCGACAGCACGATCATGTCGACCAGATACCCAGCGAGCCGCGCGCGGAAGCCGCTGCCGGGCGTAGATGCCTGGGTGGTGGGAGTGGCGATGGTCGCGTCCGCCGTCATGAGTGGAATCGGGGCGATTATAGCATGGCGTCGGGGCGGCTTCGCGCGTGGTACGGTGAGGCGAAGCGTGGGATCGCCGGGGTAGGGAAGATGGTGAAGACGCGGCGCCGACGGGCCGATTTCCTTACCGCGCTGACCGTTCTTATGGTTTCGTACAGCCTGGCCTGGCTGGCGATGCTATCCGTAGACCTCTCGTCGCAGCGCGACTACAACGCCGCCTGGTGGGTCGTCCGCAACGCGCCCAACAAGTGGCTGTACAAAGCGGGAGCGCTGTTCAGGGATGGCCTATCTGAAACTGAGAAGAACGACCGCGTAGTGCGGTTCTTCGACCTCAACCGCCGCATCGAGGCGATGGAGCGCGTCGTCGCAGACCCGCGGACGCCGGACGCCGAGAGCGCGGAGCTTCTGATTGAACTGGACGCCGCCCGCGACGAGCGCGACGGCATCGAGAACAGCGTGGAAGACATCCTGGAGGGCCGGCTGACCGCCGTTCTGGAGGACCTCGGCCTGGAGTCATCGCCCCTGGGCGATCACGGACCGGAGCTAGTCTGGCCGCCGGTGGACTTCGAGTTCGATGGGCCGCCCGGCGTGCTGGTCGTCTCGCCGCGCGAGCGCATCGCGGTCGAGTCGCAGCGTCTGGTGCGCGGCGACATGACGGTTGAGGAGAAGGAGGCGCTGGAGGAGAGCTACCGGCCGAAAGACCGTTCCGCGCTGGTGGCCGGCGTCAGTGGCGTCAGCACCTACCCGGCTACGATCCCACCCGATGCCGAGTACCTGGCGACGCTGCAGACCATCGCGCACGAGTGGCTGCACCACCACCTGTTCTTCTCGCCCCTCGGACGCCGGTACTTCGAGTCAGATGACCTTACGACGCTGAACGAGACCGTGGCGAACATGGCGGGGAAGGAGATCGGCGCTATGGTGGCCGAGCGCTACCCGCTGACGACGCCAGACGCCGATGCGCTCGACGTTGATCTGCGCCAGGAACTGCGCGACCTCCGTGTGCGGGTCGAGGCGCTGCTGGCCGAGGGCCGCGTCGACGAGGCCGAGGCGTTGATGGAGGAACGCAGGCGGTATCTGGCGGACCATGGGTACTACTACCGCAAGATCAACCAGGCGTTCTTCGCCTTCCACGGCCGCTACGCCGACACTCCGGCGTCCATCGACCCCATAGGACCGAAGCTGCAGCTCCTGCGAGAACACTCGGAGGATGTCGCCGCCTTCGTGCGCGCCGCCTCGCGTCTGACCAGCGAGGCAGATCTGGACGCCCTGCTGGCCCAGAGCAGAGGTCCCTAGGGGCCGAGTGGCCTTGTAGCGCATCCAGATGCCGCTTGACAGGTTCCGGGCGCTGGCTATACTGCGGATGCAGCCGACCCGCAAGGGCGGTGAGCCCCGCCGGAACTGAATAGAAGGTGTCGCCACAACCGCTTGGACCCTGCGCGGCCGAGACGGGACAAAGGGAGCGCTGTGACTCCATGCCCTTCCGGCTGCGCCGGGAGGGCATTTTCGTTGGGCCGCGCCCCACAGGGCCGGATACCGGACGGAGGAGCAAAGTGCGCACGGTCCTGAAGAGCAAGATCCACCGCGCGACGGTCACGCAGGCCGACCTGCACTACGAAGGGTCTATTACCATCGACCCCGTTCTCATGGAGGCGGCGGACATCCTGCCGTTCGAGCAGGTGCACGTCCTCGACGTCAACAACGGCGCGCGCCTCACGACGTACGCCATAGAGGGCCATCGCGACACAGGCCAGATTTGCATCAACGGCGCGGCCGCCCACCTCGTAAGCCCCGGAGACGTGGTCATCATCCTCAGCTACAAGACCGCCACCGATGAGGAAGCGCGCGAGAACGAACCCCGTCTCGTCTACGTCAACGATCGCAACGAGATCGTCCGTCTTGGCCGCGTCATCGAGCCGGCGGCAGTCTGAAGGAGGCGGCAATGGCGCGCCCGACTATCGACGACCTCAAGAAGAAGAAGCGCGACGGCGAGAAGATCGCCATGATCACCGCGTACGATTATCCGTCGGCGCATCTGGTCGAGGAAGCGGGCGCCGATGTCATCTTGGTTGGCGACACGCTGGGAATGGTAGTGCTGGGCTACGACAGCACGCTGCCCGTGACCATGGACGTCATGATCCACCACAGCCGCGCCGTCGCCCGCGCGACCGAGCGCGCGCTGGTGGTGGGCGACATGCCCTTCATGAGCTTCCAGGTGAGTGTTGAAGAGGCGATGCGCAACGCCGGCCGGTTCCTGCAGGAGGCGGGCTGCCAGGCCGTGAAGCTCGAAGGCGGCGTCCACATGGCGCCGACCGTCAAGCGCATGGTTGATGCAGGCATCCCGGTTATGGGACACATAGGGTTGACGCCGCAGAGCGTGAACCAGCTCAGCGGGTTCAAGGTGCAGGGAAAGACGTCAGCGGCCGCCGTGAAGCTGCTGAACGACGCGCATGCATTGGAGGAGGCCGGGGCCTTCGCCATCGTGCTGGAGACCATCCCCGCGCCCCTCGCCAGGCTGATCACCGAGCGCGTGAGCGTGCCTACTATCGGCATCGGCGCCGGCCCGCACTGCGACGGGCAGGTGCAGGTCTTTCACGACCTGCTGGGGCTCTTCACGGCGTTCACGCCGAAGCACGCGCGCCGCTATGCTGAGGAGGGCGACCTCGTGCGCAGCGCCGTCGCCGATTACGTGGCCGACGTCCGCAACGGGCGCTTCCCGACCGAGGCGCAGAGCTTCAGCATGAAAGAGGAGGCGCTGGCGGAACTGACCCGTTCGGCGCGCTGATATCGAAAACCCGCCGCCGGTCCCTGCCCCGGCGACTGCGGCCGCGATGGCGGTCAGCGTCATCCTTCCGCGGAAGGATGGCCCGTAGCCCAGGGAGGGGAATGTCCTGGCAGGCAAGAACAGCCGCGCAGGGCTCGACCCTCGGGTCCAGCAGTGGACCCGTCTTTCTGACGCGGAGGGGGTCTGGTGACAGGAACCCCCCTCTGCGCCGGGAGGCGAAGGCGAACCCGTTGGAACTGCCGGGCGCTGCCCCGGCGTTTCTCATCTTTCGGAGGCCATGAGAGTCGTCCGCACGGTCGCTGAGTACCGGCAGCTTCGCGCCGCCATGAGCGGCTCGGTCGGCGCCGTGCCGACCATGGGCTGCTTGCACGACGGGCATCTATCGCTGGTGCGCCGCGCGCGCCAGGACAATGACCACGTCGTAGCCACCATCTTCGTCAACCCCACGCAGTTCGGCCCGAACGAGGACTTCGAGCGCTACCCGCGCGATCCCGACCGGGATTTGACGCTCCTGCAACGCGAGCGCACGGACGTGGTCTTCATGCCGGAGGTCAGCGAGATGTACCCGCCGGGCGCGTCGACGTTCGTGACTGTTGAGGGACTGACCGAACGGCTGGAGGGAGAGCACAGGCCCGGGCACTTCCGGGGGGTGACGACAGTGGTCGCCAGCCTGTTCAACATCCTGGAGCCGCATCGCGCCTACTTCGGGCAGAAGGACGCCCAGCAGCTTGCGGTCATCCGCCGCATGGTCCGCGACCTGCACTTCCCGGTCGAGATTGTTGGCCTGCCCACTGTCCGCGAGCTCGACGGTCTCGCGATGAGCAGCCGCAACGCCTACCTCAGCGCGGACGAGCGCGAGGCGGCGGTCTGCCTGTGGAGGGCTGTCTGCCTCGCGCACGACCTCTGGACCCGGGGCGAACGCGACGCCGGACGCCTGCGGGCCGCCATGCGCGAGGTCATCGAAGCGGAGCCGCTCGCCCGCATCGACTACGTCAGCGTCGCCGACCCCGAGACGCTGGCTGAACTTGGCCGGGCCGAGGGGCCTGCGCTGGCCTCTCTGGCTGTCCGCATCGGCTCCACGCGCCTGATCGACAACCTTCTGCTGGAAGCTGGTATCCCCGCCGCTTCCGACTTGCCGTAAGGGCTCCCGCCGGACGACAATTCAAGTAGTGCGACCCCCATGGCGGGAATAGAGAGGACTGGCTTACGGTGGCTGACTTCGGGTTGACAGAAGAAGAGCGGATGGTCCAGCAGGTGGCCCACGAATTCGCGGAAAAGGAGATCCGCCCGAAGGCCGCCTACTACGATGAGCGCGAGGAAACGCCGTACGAGCTGATCGCCAGGGCCAACGAGCTGGGTCTCGCGATGGGCATCTTCGGCGACGGCACTACAGGCCTCGTTCCGTACATAATCACTGAGGAGTTGTCGTGGGGATGCGCGGGCATCGCCCTGGCCATCGCCTCCAGCGGCCTCGCCGCGGCGGCCATCATCGCCATCGGCACGGAGGAGCAGAAGGAGCGCTTCCTGCCCCAGTGTGTGGGCGACGGCAAGGTCGTCCGCCTGGGCGCTATGGGGCTCACCGAGCCCGAGGCCGGCTCGGACGTCGCTAACATCTCGACCACCGCCGTCCGCGACGGCGACTTCTATGTCCTCAACGGCGCCAAGCGGTTCATCACCAACGGCGGTATCGCCGACATCCACGTCATCTTCGCGACGGAAGACAAGAGCAAGGGCTGGGGCGGGCTCAGCGCGTTCGTCGTCGAGAAGGACACGCCGGGCCTTTCGCAGGGCGCCGTGTGGAAGAAGATGGGCATCCGGGCGTCGCACACCGCCGACGTCATCCTTGATGACTGCCGCATACCGGTGAGCAACAAGCTCGGCTGGACGCCCGGTGCCGACAGAGCGCCGGGAGAAGGCCCGCCCGGCGCGCTCGGCGCGCTGAAGATGCTCGAGCGGACGCGGCCGGTCATCGGCGCCTTCAGCCTGGGCATCGCCCGCGCGGCTCTGGAGTACGCCACCGAGTATGCGAAGACGCGCGTGCAGTTCGGGAAGCCCATCATCGCCCACGAAGGCGTGGCCTTCAAGCTCGCCGACATGGCCATGGAAATCGACGCCGCGCGCCTCCTCGTGTGGCGCGGTGGCTGGATGTGGGCCAACAACGTGCCGTTCTTCCGCGCCGAGGGGAGCATGGCCAAGTGCTACGCCTCGGACGTCGCCATGCGGGTGACCATCGAGGCGTTGCAGGTCTGCGGCGGGTATGGCTACATGCGCGAGTTCCCCCTTGAGAAGTGGGTGCGCGACGCGAAGATATTCCAAATCTTCGAGGGTACCAACGAGATCCAGCGTCTGGTCATCTCGCGGGCGCTGGCCGGGCGCTGATTGGGCGCTGGGTCCCTTGGCCGCCTGTGTTAGAATCTCGCCGGACGAGTCCGCGACGAGGCTGAGGGGTTTGCTCGACAACACGTATCACATCGACCGCGACGAGATCATCAAGGCCGTGCAGACGGCCGACGTGATCACGTTCCGCTTCCCCACAGTGCCCGACCGCCTGCTTATAGACAATCGTTTCACCGAGGTGGACCCGCCGCTGGTGAGGCTGGTCGAGCCTGCGGGCAGCGTGGAGGAGCGCTTCAAGAGCCTCAAGAAGCTGCGACCCCGATTCCGCCTTCCTGACAAGATCAACGCCATCGCCTGGCCGCTGACGGTGCGCGCTCTCAAGGAAACCGGCGTCTGGGACGCCATGATGGAGCGCATCCACGACGCCGGCTTTCACGACGCCTCCGACCGTTACGCCTGGGTGCTGCGTGATCTGATGGCGAGGGAGCGCCGCGAGTTGGCCGCCGCCGTGAGGGGCGGCGAGCGCTACCAGTCGCTCTGGGAGCGGATGGCCTGACCGGCTATGGAGCGATCGCGCTTCCTGCGGCTCGTCCAGCGCGCGCTGGAGGGGCTTCCTCCGGAGTACAAGAGCCGTCTGGAAAACGTCGACATCGTCGTCAAGCGCCGCATGACGCCCGCCGAACGCCGCGACGCCGGGCTGGAGGATGACGAAGACGTCTACGGCTTCTACCACGGCATTCCTCTCACCGAACGCGGGTCGGACTATGGCATGGTGCTGCCCGACGTGATCACCATCTACCAGGAGCCGCTGGAGAGGGACTTCCCTGACCCTCGCGAGATGATGCGTGAGGTGCAGATCACGGTTATGCACGAGATCGCCCACTTCTTCGGCATCGAAGACGAGCGGCTGGAGGAAATGGGCCTGGGCTGAGCGCCGCCGCCGGGGCGCGATGTTAGAATAGCGGCAAACCCGGACCCGCCACGGGGCGCGCAAGGATGACACCGGGAGGGGCCAGGCATGACGACTTCGGCACGGCACGTTATCCCCGCCAGAAGTTCCACGGCGCAGTTGCGGCTCCTGCTGCTCGCCCTCGCCGCCTGGGCGTTGGTTGGCTGGCTTCTGCAGCTCGCCCTTGACACGCCGGTCCTCGACCTCAAAGGCGACCTCGATGGGTTCCTGGGCGCGCGCGTGTTCGGGGGGGCGTACGTCGCCCTGGCAGCGGCGTATCTCTTCGGCGCGTTTAGCTCCGAGCGGATGCTGTTCATGCTCTGGGTCGGCGCCGTCGAGCAGCTCGCCGCCATCGTTACCATCGTGTTCCACTGGGCGCGGAGCGACATCGACTTCGGCGCTGGCGAGGGGCTGCTGCCGCTCGCCGTGGCCGTCGCGCTGCTGGTGCTCATCCTCCTGAACCTGGGGCGGGAGCGCGAGGGCGCCGCCTGACGTGACCGAAGAGACGCCTAGGCCGCCCGACGTCCGCTATGACACGCTCGAAGGGGACCGCGTGCAGGCTGTGCTCGGCCGCTTCCGCGTCGTCGGCGAGCCATCCCAGGCGCTCTCGGCCGAGGGGATGCTGCGCGTCGTCGTGGCGCTCCTGGGCGTGTGGGTGTTCTACTCCGGCCTCACGTTGACCATCTGGCAGGGCATAGACGTGGCGACCGTCGTCGGCGACCTGAACAACGGCCCGGCGCAGCGGCTCCTGGGCGTGCATTTGCTCATCTTGGCGCCCGTGTTCTGGCTGTTCGCCTGGGACCCCGAGAAGTACCGCTGGCTCTTCTGGGTCCCTTATGCGCACCAGTGGGGAGTGTTCCTGGTGACCGTGTTCGAGCTGGTGTCCGGCAAGCGCGACTTCCCCGACGCGGCCCTGCCCGTCGTTGTCACGCTCATCTTCGTAGTTCTGCTCAGCTACATAGCCATCATGCGCCGCCAGGCCGCGTTCCTCGAGGGTGCCGAGGGCGTGACGGCCGATCGAATCGAGCCCTCGCTGCCTGGCCCAGCCGTCACGTCGCCCGAGGAACTGCCGCCGCCACCCGCGACGCCTGCGGGGCCGAGTCCGGACGCGCCGCCCGAGTCGAGGGGCACGATTCAGCACTGAGGCCGCGGCTAGCCCTCGCCTGTGGTCACCCGCTTCGTCGCTTCCCGGAAGCGCTGCACGTGGTCGTCCGAGCCGCGCAGCCTCTGGTTGGCTTCGATCTCGGCCTCGACGCCTGCGTCGACCTCGGTCGCGCGGTCGACCACGTGCTTCGTCCAGCGGACGGCCTCCGGGGAGTTGCCGGCGATCATCTTTGCCGTGACCTCCCGGATGAAATCCGGCGCCTCCGGCGAC
>JBBITS010000048.1:2432-13336 GCA_037440665.1 Chloroflexota bacterium | reverse complement strand
TGAAGGAGTACATCGCCCAGAACGAATTCATCTTCCCGCCGGAGCCCGGCATGCGCCTTGTGGTGGACACCATCGAGTTCGGCGCGCGCGAGATGCCGCTCTGGAACACGGTCTCCATCTCCGGCTACCACATCCGCGAGGCCGGTGCGACGGCAGCGCAGGAGCTGGCGTTCACGCTGGCCGACGGCTTCGCCTACGTCGAAGCGGCGCTGGAGCGCGGGCTGGCGATAGACGACTTCGCGCCAAGGCTCTCCTACTTCTTCAACTGCCACAACGACTTCCTGGAGGAGATCGCCAAGTTCCGGGCCGCGCGGCGCATCTGGGCCAGAGAGCTACGAGAGCGGTACGGAGCGCGTGACGAGAGGAGCCTCTGGCTGCGCTTCCACACGCAGACCGCTGGCTGCTCGCTGTATCCGCAGCAGCCGGAGATCAACGTCGTGCGCACGGCGCTGCAGGCGCTGGCGGCAGTGCTCGGCGGGACGCAATCGCTGCACACCAACTCGCTGGACGAGGCGCTGGCGCTGCCCAGCGAACGGGCGGCGCTCATCGCCCTGCGCACGCAGCAGATCATCATGAACGAGACAGGCGTATGCGACACCGTCGATCCCCTCGGCGGCAGCTACGCTATCGAGGCGCTGACCAACGAGATGGAGCGCGACGCCTGCGCGTACTTCGAGCAGATCGCCGCGCGCGGCGGCGTCATTCCCGCCATCGAGCAGGGGTACTTCCAGCGCGAGATCGCCGACGCCTCGGCCCGCTACCAGCGCGAGATCGAGGAGCGCCAGCGGATCATCGTCGGCGTCAACGCCTTCACCGACGCCACGCCGCTGGAGATACCCATTCTGGAGATGGACCCTGAGGGCGAACGACGCCACCGGGCCCGCCTTGCTCGCGTGCGCGCCGGACGCGACGCCGCCCGAGCCGAGGCCGCGCTCCGCCACCTCAAAGACGCCTGCCGCGACGGCGTCAACGTCATGCCGCCGCTCATCGAGGCCGCCGAGGCCTATTGCACGCTGGGCGAAATGTGCGACGTGATGCGATCTGTCTTCGGCCTTTACGCCTACCAGGCGGTTCTGTAGGCCGCCTGCGCCACCCTACCCCACGCTGGCGGGCGTCCTCACGAGGCCTTCCAGCAAGTCGACAAGCGTATCGCGCCAGCGATCTCCGAGCTGCCGGAGGTCGAGGCGCGCCATCCGCCGCCCGATGACGACGCCCGGAGACGCAGGCGCGCCTATCGCCTTGAGGTCCACCCCTTCGTCCATCCGCAGGACGACGGCTCCGTCCTCCTCCTGAACCGCCGTGGCGCGTGCCTTGCGCGCCAGCATCCTGACCTTCACGACGTACAGGAGGTCACGCACCGGCCTGGGAAGAGCGCCGAAGCGGTCGTGCAGCTCCGCCTCCAGCGCCTCGATCTCATCGGCTGCGCGCGCCGAGCCAAGGCGCTGGTAGGTGGCCAGGCGCAGGTTGAGGTCGGGCACGTAGCGCTCGGGAATGAACGCTGACACAGGCAGGTCGATGGTGACGGCGGGGCGCGCCAGCTCGCTGGGCTTCGGCGTCTCGCCGCGCTGCAACGCCTGTAAGCGCCCGACGGCCTCGGCGAGCATGCGGACGTAGAGGTCGAAGCCGACGGCGCCGATGTGGCCGCTCTGCTCCGCGCCCAGCAGGTTGCCCGCGCCCCTGATCTCCAGGTCGCGCATGGCGATCTGGAAGCCGGCGCCCAGCTCCGTCGCCTCGAAGATCGCCTGCAGGCGCTTCTGAGCCGTCTCCGAGAGCGCGCGGTGGCGGTCGAACAGCAGGTAGGCGTAGGCGCGCGCGGCACCGCGACCCACGCGCCCCCGGAGCTGGTAGAGCTGCGAGAGGCCCAGCCGGTCGGCCTGGTTGATGACGATGGTGTTCACATTCGGGATATCCAGTCCCGACTCGATGATCGTCGTGCATACGAGGATGTCGGCCTTGCCCCCGACGAAGTCGAGCATCGTCCGTTCGAGCTGTTCTTCGGGCATCTGCCCGTGCGCGACCATGACCTCGGCCTCGGGCGCGAGTTCGCGCACTTTGCGGGCGACGGTCTCGATGTTATGCACGCGGTTGTGCACGAAGTAGACCTGGCCTCCGCGCTCCAGCTCCCGCACGATGGCCTCGCGGACGACGTGATCGTCGAACTCCGTGACATACGTCTTGATGGGCAGGCGGTCTTCGGGCGGCGTTTCAATGGTCGACATGTCGCGGATTCCGCCCAGCGCCATGTGGAGGGTGCGGGGAATCGGCGTGGCGGTAAGCGTCAGAACGTCCACCTCTCGGCGCATCTGCTTGAGACGCTCTTTGTGCGCCACGCCGAAGCGCTGCTCTTCGTCGATGATGACGAGGCCCAGATCGCGGAAGCCCACGTCCTTCTGCAGCAGCCGGTGCGTCCCGATGACGATGTCGACGCTGCCTTCGGCCAGGCCACGCACGACCTCGCGTTGCTCGCGGTCGGAGCGGAACCGGCTCAGCATTTCGACGCGGATGGGGAACGCCGCCAGGCGATGGGAGAAGGTCTGGTAGTGCTGCTGGGCGAGAACGGTCGTGGGCACGAGCACGGCGGCCTGCAGGCCGTCGCTCACGGCCTTGAAAGCGGCGCGCACGGCGACCTCGGTCTTGCCGTAGCCAACGTCACCGCACACCAGGCGGTCCATGGGCCGGGGCTGCTCCATGTCTCCCTTCACTTCGCGGAGGGCGGCCAGTTGGTCGGTTGTCTCCACGTAGGGGAACGACGCTTCAAGTTCCTGCTGCCACGCCGAGTCGGAAGCGAAGGCGTGTCCGGGCAGCGCTTCCCGCGACGCGTACAGGTCCAGCAGTTCCTCTGCGAGGTCCTGCACGGCCCGGCGCACCCGCGCCTTCGCCCGCGTCCACTCCTGGCTGCCCAGCCGCGTGAGCGACGGCACCCGGTCGCCGGACCCCACGTACCGGCTGACGCGATCGACCTGGTCCGTAGGCACGAACAGGCGGTCGCCCTCGGCGTAGTCCAGTTCGAGGTATTCGCGCTCGGCGCCATCGGTCTCGCGGTGCACGAGCCCGGCGAAGCGCGCCACGCCGTGATCGACGTGAACCACGAAGTCGCCCGCACGCAGGCCTTCGAGGAAGGCCTCGCGCGCCACGCCGCGCTGGCGCGGCAGTGGCCGCCGCTCCTTCGAGAAGCCGAAGACCTCGGCATCCGTCAGCAGCTCGAGAACGGGCTCGCCTTCGTATCCCAGGCTCCATCCGTGGGGTAGCGCGCCCTGTAGAAGCGTCACGGCGCCCGCTGACGGCGGCTCGGCTATGCCGTCGGCTCGCAGCGTCTCTACGTCGAACTCGCGCAGGACGGCGGCCAGACGCGGCGCCTGCGTCGAAACGACGATCACGCGCCGCCCGTCGCGTATCGCCTCGCCCAGTGTGTTCGCCAGCGCCCGCAGTCTGCCGCCGAAGACGTCGGCCGGGCTGAAGGGCAGCCGTACCGCCCCCGTCTCGTCGCCCGTGGCCCACCGCGTCAGAAGCAGGCGCCGGCCGTGGGCGTCGAGCGCCCCGCGCACGTCGCCCCACGTCGCGTACGGGCGCGGAAGCCCGCGCGGGATTTCGCCGCGACGCTCGAGGTCTGCGCGCGACTGCTCGGCGTGCTCCTCGTGCTCCTCGCAGGCGGCGGCGACCTCGGCAGGCTCATCGACGACCAGCAGCGCGCCGTCAGGCAGATGGTCCAGGAGCAGCCCGCGCGCAAGGAACGGAGCGAAGCGCTCGCGGGCCTCTTGTTCCCCGCCGTGCCCGACCTGATCCAGCGCCTGCTCGAAAGCGGCGCGGGCCGCGGGCGTCATGACGCTCAGGTCAACGCGCGCGAAGGCGGCCGTCGCCGCGTCCCAGTCGAGGACTTCGCACGCCGGCCCCAAGCGAGCCACCTCGATCTGCCCGGTGGACCGCTGCGTCAGCGGGTCGAACCGGCGGATGGAGTCGACCTGGTCACCCCAGAAGTCGATGCGCGCGGGCGTGTTGTCCGCCGGGGGCCAGACGTCGACAATACCGCCGCGACGGGCGATCTGGCCGGGCTCCAGAGCCTGTGGTTCGGGACGGTACCCAAGCGCCAGCGCGCGGCGCATCACGTCCTCGGGCGTCGCCGTGTCTCCTCTGACGACGTCGACGATAGCGCCGCGCAGATCGGCTGCCGCCAGCGTCCGCTGCGAGAGCGCCAGCGCCGAGGCGACGACGATGACCGGCTCGCCGGGCGCGGCCAGCGCGCCCAGTGCCATGAGGCGCGCGCGCACGTCCGCCGGGTCGGGGACCAGGCGTTCGTAGGGGAGGTCGTCGCGTTCGGGGAAGAGCAGCGCGCGGCCGTGTCCGCCCAGCCACGTCGCGACCTCCTCGTGCAGCGTGGCGGCGCGGTTTGGCTTCGAAGTCACGACAAGTACGGGGCCTTCCTCCCGCGCGGCCAGCGCGACGATGACGGCTGCCTTGGCGCCGTCGGCGGTCCCCGCCGTGATGGAGGCGCGCGCGCCGGCGAGCTGCGTCCGGAGGCGGTCCAAGCCAGCCAGTTCATTGATGAGTGGCAGCAGTCCAGAAAGGTTCATCAATCTCCCGCGTCGCCCGGCGGACAAGCCGAAAGGGGCCCGATCGAGCGATCCGGCCCTTGCCTGCTGCGGGCATTGTACCAGCGCCTCAGCGGTTGAAGCGGCTCATCGCCGCCTCGATGCCCTCCGAAAGCGCCGTCTCGATAGCTTCGGCCGCCCGCTCGACGGCCGCATCCAGCGCCTCCCGCTCGTCCGGCGGGGGATCACGCAGCACGTATTCGGCGACGGCATCGGGATCCCACGACGGCTCGCCGTCCACCACAGGCCGGCCGATGCCGATGCGTACCCGCGGAAACTCTGTGGCCTTCGTCTCGTCGATGATCGACGCCAGCCCCTTCTGTCCGCCGCCGCCTCCTCTGGCGCGGACGCGCACCTTGCCCACGGGCAGGTCGAGGTCGTCGCACACCACCAGCATCTCCCGCGCGTGGTCGAGCTTCAGCCGTTTGACGAGGTTCCAGACCGCCTCGCCGCTGCGGTTGACGTACGTCCGTGGCTTCGCCAGCGCGACCTCGCGGCCGCCAATGACGCCTTTGCCTAGGAAGTAGGATGACGTCCGCACGTCGAACTCGATCCCGTGCTTGCGCGCCAGCCGGTTGATGACCCGGAACCCGAGGTTGTGCCGGTTCTCGGCGTAAGGCGCGCCGGGGTTGCCCAGCCCCACCACGAGGCGGATGGGACGCTCTCGGTCGTCGTCCTTCTGTGCGAAGAGGGAACGCACGGCTTTCAGAAGCGCGGTCACGGGCCGCCGCCCCGTCTTGGCCGTGGAGGTGCGCTGAACATGTGGCGATGATAGCCAGCGCGTCCGGGGCGATCCACCGGGGCCGCGTCAGCCCGCGGGCGTAAGGGTGCCAGCCGTCTCCCGCTCGCGGCGGGCCCGCTCGACCGCGCCGGGCAGCGCCGCCAGCAGGCGGTCGATGTCCTCGTCCGAGGTCTCCATCGACAGGCTGAAGCGCAGCGTGCTCACGGCGCGCTCCAGCGTGGCGCCCATGGCCATGAGCACGTGCGACGGCTCGACTACCTGCGTCCCGCAGGCGGCGCCCGCGCTGCAGGCGATGCCTTCTTCGTCCAGGAGGCGCACCAGCTCGCGGGCGTCGGCGCCCTCGAACGCCAGGCTGGCGTTGTTCGGAAGCCGCGCCTCGGTGTGGCCGTTGAGTTCGATGCCCGGCGTTGCCGCCATCACGCCGTCGATGAGCCGGTCGCGCAAGCGGCGGCAGTGGCGGGCATAGGCCTCGCGCGAGCGCTGGGCCAGGTCGAGCGCCACCGCCGTGCCGACGATACCCGCGACGTTCTCGGTGCCCGCGCGGCGCTGGCGCTCCTGTCCGCCGCCGTCGATCTGGGAGAGGAACGGCACGCCGCGCCGAATGTACAGAACGCCCGACCCTTTTGGTCCCCGGAACTTGTGCGACGACAGGCTCAGCAGGTCGACGCCCAGCGCGTCGACGCTCAGGTCCAGCGCGTTGGCCGCCTGGACGGCGTCGGTGTGGAACGGGATGCGGCGCCGGATCTGCCGGGCACGCTCTCGCACCGCCGCCGCGATCTCCGCGACGGGCTGGATGACGCCGACCTCGTTGTTCGCAGTCATGACGCTGACCAGCACAGTGCGCTCATTGACGGCGCGAGCCACGGCGTCAGGGTCCACCAGCCCCTGGCGATCCACCGGCACGTACGTCACCTCGAAGCCGAAGCGCTCCAGGTACTGACAAGAGTGCAACACCGCGTGATGCTCGACGGCCGACGTCACGACGTGGTTGCCGACGCGCGCCAGCCGCTGGGCCTCGGCCACGCCCTTGATGGCAGCGTTGATGGACTCAGTGCCGCCGCTGGTGAAGACGACTTCGGTGGGCCTGCAGTGGAGGGCCTGGGCCACCTTCTTGCGCGCACCCTCGACCGCCTTGCCGGCCTCGGCGCCGAGCCGATACGCCGCCGACGGATTGCCGAACCGGTCACCCAGGTACGGCAGCATGGCCTGCAGCGCGTCGGGATGCAGTGGCGTGGTGGCGGCGTTGTCGAGGTACACGAGGCGTTTCATGGCTTCGGCGGCCTTTGCCTGCCTGCGAAGGCGCTGGAAAAGATACAGCGATCATACCCCGTCAGGGTATACCCGTCAACGAACGCTCAGAAGTTCTCCGGATTGTAGCGCCGCTCGTGCGCCTGGATGAACGACCGCAAGCGTTCCTCCGTGTACTCGCTCGCCGGGAAGAGATCGAGCCGCGTCCAGGAGGTGAAGGCAACGTAGTTCTGCTCCAGGCCGGGATACGGCACCATCACCAGCAGCGCGCCGTCGTCGAGGTAGCCCTCCACCACAGAGCGTATCTGATCTACCGCGCTCTGGCAGTCGTCACTGGCGCAGTTGTGCCAGATGATAACCCCGCCGTGCTCCATGTTGTGCACGGCCTTCTCGCGTGGCTGGGGATCGCCGTACACCTTCCACTCGAGGGCCTGGGGCGAGTGCGGGCCGGAAGTGGGCGGGTCGCTGTTATAGCCGTCGTACTCCTCGCCCGGCTGGAGATGATCGTTGCCCTGCGGCGGGTAGTACGTGCCCGGAAGATCGGTGGAGCTATCCCGCTCCGCCACCTCGGCCGACGACTCGGCCTCAACGCCGTACCGCAGACCGAAGTTGCGGCATTCGACGAACTTCCACACGCCGTCTTCCTGGATCATCAGGAAGCGACCGCTCTTCTGCGACGCCTCCATTGTCTGGCCATTCAGCAGGTACGTTGCCCTCACGGGCACGAGCCGATCTTCGAGCTGGCCGACGGTTACGCTATCCAATGTGATGAATCCCTGCGGCAACTGGTCGATCAACGCCCGGAATTCGTCCAGCGTCAACTGCTCCCGGCACGATGACGTCAGATAGCCGTACGCGTCCTCGTACCGGCGCAGGCTGATGACGTTCGCGAAGTCCTTCAGCGTCTGCTCGATGGCCGCGGTGGCGGCGGCCAGCGTCGGGTCGGGCGCAAACGGATCCTCGCCCTGGCCGCACGCGGCGAGCGCGGGCGCGATGGCGACGACGGCGAAAGCGAGGAGGGTCACCGGCCGGGGAATCCGCATCGGGCGACAGCGTATCGCGAGCAGGCGCGTGACGCGAGTTCTCGCTAGCCAGGCAATAGCCCACGCCGAAGGACTGTGGGTAGCGAGGTCGATTGATGAGACGAGCTGCGTGGTCTAGGAACCGAGGACACGGCGCCAGCGGGTCCCGTCGAACTCAATCTGACCCTGGCGTTTGAGGGACTGCTGTGCATTACGCACCTGGTGCTTCCATCTCTTACCGAAGCGCTCGCCATTAATCACAAGTTCGATGCTGTCGTCGCAGAGGTCGGGAAGCAGGCGCTGCACCGCCGGATTGATTTCAGCTGTTGTCAACGGGCCTCGGCGCAGGGCGTACAGAATGGCCTCAGCGAATACCGCTCCTGCCGAACGCTCTCCTACCTGCGCACGCAGGAAGTCAGTCGTAGCTTGCTTGAGTGTCGCGTTGAATCGCCGACGAGCACTCCGGGCGGCAGAGCGCTGAACGGCAGCGAATCCCGCAGCAAGTTCCTCTGCTACGTCCGCCAGCTGCGCGAGAATGGAGGGCGAGACGGGGCTGCCGAGGCGTGCGTAGGATCGCAAGTCATCTGAGACCTGTCGAACGGCTGACCGTTCGGTCAGGACAACACCGTACTCCAGATTCATGTCAAGCCCACTTGGGGTGAGATTCGCCGACGATACGAGAGCTTGCGTGTCATCCGCTACACAAACCTTGGCGTGCAGTCTTGGCACGGTGACCACTTCTGGGTACGAACAGGACCGGTGGAACAGCAACAGAGCTTCTATGTCCAGCGCTCCAGCCATGACGCTGTCGGAGTTCAAGTCCGTAAGCATGAAGAGCCGCAGCTGGTCCGACCCAGCATTCGCGTCAACCAGGCTGACAATCTCCTCAGCCTCAGGCTTCTTCACAAAGGGTGCCGCCAGCAGCAGAGTCTCACGCGCTGCGGAGACCACTCGACAGAAGGCGGGCCGAATGGGGCTGGCAATTGGGAGGACCATGGTGCATGCAAGGATGCAGATTACGCGGCCCAATTGCAATGAGGCATGGTCCCGACTGCCCTCAGCCCACCGCTCCGTAGTACTCCACCAGGCGCCGCAGGCTGCGCGCCGCCCGTTCGAAGCTCGGGAACACGGCAAAGCTCCGGTCCTGAATCCGACGCCTGACCTGCGCCACGATGTCCTCGATGTGCGCCGGGTGCAGCACGATGAGGAACGGCTTCTCCGACCGCTGCCGGTGGGCGGCGAGCAGGTCCAGCACGGCATCGAGGCTTGCGGGGTCGGCCTGCCACCGCCGCGCCAGAAAGCCGGTCGCCATCTCCATCACGATGGCGTCCACGTTCTCGTCCTCATCGAGGATGTCCAGCAGCCGGCCCAGGTTCTCCTGCGACCCGCCGAAGCCGACCGTGCCGCCCATGTCCAGCGGGTTGCGGTACGAACCGCCGATGATGTTGAAGAACGAGGCCAGCTTCTCGTACGACGCCGCCGTCAGCAGAGGAACATCGAGGCCAGCGCGCACGAACGCGTCGGTGATGACCACCGACTGGCCCCCGGTCATGGCCATGAGGGCCACGCGTGGCCCGCGCGGGCGTTTGCAGTAGAGGAACGCCTTCACGGCGTCCACTGTGTCGTCGAGGCTGTCGGCCTGCGCCGCACCCGCCTGCCGCACGGCGGCCTGCCAGACGTGCTGCGCCGCCGCCAGCGATCCAGTGTGCGACGCCGTGGCGCGCGCACCCGCTTCGGTCGCCCCGCCCTTCCACACGACCACGGGCTTGGCCCGGCACGCCGCTTCCAGAGAGCGCAGGAAGCGCCTGCCGTCCTTCACGCCCTCGACGTACATGGCGATGACCTTCGTCCCGGGGTCCTGCACCAGGTAGTCGAGGTAATCGGGTACGTCGAGGACGACCGCGTTGCCGATGCTGGCCGACTTGCTGACGCGCACGCCGTGTGCCGACCCCGTCAGGCCGAGGTTGATGGCGTGCGTACCGCTCTGCGAGATGACGCCCACGTCGCCCGGCTGCACTGGCTGCTCGCCGCTCTGCCGTATGCCCTTCTCTGGATTGGCGAGGCCCATGCAGTTGGGACCGACGAGCAGCAGGCCGCCCTCCCGGGCCAGTTCGGTGATCTTTTGCTGAAGCTCGACGCCTGTGGGCTCGTCCGTCTCGGCGAAGCCCGACGTGAACAGCGCCACGGCGTTGACGCCCCGCGCCACGCAGTCGGCGACGACGCGCGGCGACGCCTGCCTCGGCACGGCGCAGACGGCGTAGTCGATGTCGCCGGGCACGCCGGCCAGCGACGTATAGTTGGTGACGCCCAGCTCCTCGATGCCCGCGATCTCGTTGGAATCGATCTGCACGGATACCAGCGCTCCGCCCTGCTCCTTGAACGGGAGCATGTTGCGGAGCCACATGTAGCCGGTGGCCCTCTTGTCGCCGATGATGCAGACGGTGCGCGGGTTGAATGCCCGGTCGAGCCGGGCGATGACGTCAGCCGGAGTCGCGCGCGTCGCGCTGGCGGCGGGCAACCGCTCTATCCCTCGGTCTCGAGGACGATGCGGGCGTCCACCGCCACCGCCCCATCGGGGTAAGCGAACACGGGGTTCAGGTCCAGTTCGGCGATCTCCGGGTGCGCCTCGACGAACGCCGAGAGCTTCAGAAGCATGTCCTCCAGCGCGGCGACGTCCGACGGCGGCGAGCCTCGGTAGCCCTCCAGCAGCGGATAGCCCTTGATGTCGCGGACCATCTGCCGGGCGTCGCGGGGCGCCAGAGGCACGATGCGAAACGCCACGTCCTTCAGCACCTCGACCAGAATGCCGCCCAGGCCGAACATCAGAACCGGCCCGAACTGCGGGTCTTTGGTCATGCCGATGATGACCTCGACGCCCGCTTTCGCCATCTTCTGAACCGACACGCCCTCGATGGTGGCTTCGGGAACAGCTTTCTTCGCGCTGGCGACGATTTCGTCGAACGCCGAGGCGACGGCGTCCGCGTCAGCCAGGTTCAGCTTCACGCCGCCGACGTCGGACTTGTGGGTGATCTGAGGCGAGACGATCTTGAGGACGACGGGGAAGCCAGCCTTCTTCGCCAACTCGACCGCCTGGTCCTTCGTGGCGGCAAGCTGCGTTTCGACGACGGGGATGCCCGCCTCGGCCAGCACCTGCTTGGCCTCGACCTCGCTCAGGATAACGCGCCCCTGGCTGCGCGCGTCCAAGATGATGGTGGCTACAGTCACGATACGAACCTCGAAATGCTATCGGGTGTCAGAGCGCTGACATGGTATGGGAGCAGGAGCGCACGGTCAACGAATCTCGCC
>JBBITS010000048.1:489-2417 GCA_037440665.1 Chloroflexota bacterium | reverse complement strand
AGACTCGACTCCAGCGAGAGGCGAGCCGCCTTCGGAGACCGGCGGGCGGTCAGATGGTCTGGAAGCGCTTGAGGAAGCCGAAGTCGAAGTACTGGTTGACGTTGGCGAACTCGCCCAGGAAGATGAGCGCGCCCACAAAGACCACTATGACGCCCGCTGTGAACTCTACCACGGGCATCCAGCGCCCGAGCCTTCGCAGCGCCGCCGTGACGGTCCCCAGCGCAAGCCCGGTGGCGACGAACGGCACGCCCAGCCCCAGCGAGTACGCGAGAAGGAGGTAGGCCCCCTGCCCGACCGTCGATGACTTGGCGGCCAGCGCCAGAATGGCGCCCAGCACCGGCCCAATGCACGGCGTCCAGCCGATGGAGAAAGCGGCGCCCAGCCCGGCCGACCGCGAGTAGTTGACCACGGCCGACCGCACGCCTCTGGCCTCGAACTCGGCGACGGAGGCCGTGCCCGGGCCGTATCCGGGCGCGGAGCCACGCGAGTCGAGCCGGTACGTGCGGTACAGCCACGGTAGCTTGATGACACCCATCAGGTTCAGGCCCATGACGATGAGGAAGACACCCGCGACCTTCCCCAGCTTATCTAGGTTGTCGCTCACGACGCTCCCGACCAGACCCGCCGACGCGCCGATGGACGTGAACACCATCGTGAACCCGAGGACGAACGCCAGCGCATGCGACACCGCCTCGCGCCGACCGTTCGTCGCGCCGGGATTGCCGACGGCGGCCCCGGTGAGCTGCGCGATGTAGGCGGGGACGATGGGCAGGACGCACGGCGAAAGGAACGAGAGGATGCCCGCCGCAAACGCGAACGCGATGCCCCACGGGCCCGTCAGATAGTCAACCCAGGCTTCAGTCATCGTCGGTCAACGTCAGGGCGCCCTCGCCGTCGCCAAAGATGTCCAGCGTCTCCTCGCTGAGGCCCAGCAGACGACGGCGGGCCTCATCGTACTTTGCTTTCGCGCGCGTCTCCCGGTTCAAGAGGCCCTTGAGGCGCGGCGGGTCCATCGGCTCGCCATCGAGGAACACCCGGTGCAAAGCGTCGAGTTGGTGGCGCCAGGCCTCCCAGGCCTCCCGATAAGAGCGCTTCCGCTCCTCGTCGATGTTCGGCATGCGGTTCAGTATAACCCGGCGGGCGGCCGCCACACGGACCGGCGGCGAGAGCCAAACGGCTGCCAGCCCTATAATCACGAGGCATGACCGAAGCGCCGCTCGACGCTATCACCGCCGTACCCGGCATCAAGGTCGGCCATTACACCGACTTCGAAGCCGCGACCGGCTGCACCGTAGTCCTCTGCGAGGCGGGCGCCGTAGGCGGGGTCGACGTGCGGGGCGCGGCACCCGGCACGCGCGAAACCGACGCCCTGCGCCCTGGCACGCTGGTCGACGCCGTCCACGCCGTCATTCTGTCAGGCGGCAGCGCTTTCGGCCTGGCCACCGCCGATGGTGTCATGCGCTACCTGAGCGAGAAGGGCGTAGGCTTCCCGTACGCGGGGCAGCGCATACCCATCGTACCCGCCGCCATCCTCATGGACCTCGCCACCGGCCGCGCGGACGTCTTCCCCGGCCCCGACGAGGGCTACCTGGCGGCCGAGGCAGCCGTGGCGGGCCTCGTCCGCGAGGGCACGGCGGGCGCTGGTACCGGCGCGACGGTCACCAAGACGCTGGGTATGGAGCGCTGCCTGAAGGGCGGCGTCGGCACGGCGGCCGAGTGCCTGTCCGGTGGCCTCATCGTCGGCGCGCTGGTGGCGGTCAACGCCGCCGGGGACGTCGTCGACCCCGCCACGGGCGAACTGCTGGCCGGGCCGCGAGCCGATGGCGGGCGCTTCGAGGACAGCATCGAACTGATCCGCGAGGGTCGCGTATGGCGGCCCGATCAACCGTCGGGCGCGGCGCCGCGCGAGAACACGACGCTCGCCGTCG
>JBBITS010000048.1:0-445 GCA_037440665.1 Chloroflexota bacterium | reverse complement strand
CAACCGGCTGGCCACGGTCGCGCACGACGGCTTCGCCCGCGCCATACGCCCGGCGCACACCATGGGCGATGGCGACGCCGTGTTCGCGCTGGCGACGGGCGAGGTGGAAACCGACGTCCCAGGCTATCGCGCCGTGCAGGCACTGGCGGCGCGAGCCGTCGAACGTGCCATCGTCAAGGCAATTCGCGCGGCGACGGGCCTGGCGGGCATACCCTCGGCCGCCGAGTGGCGGGCGCAAGCGGGCTGAGCGGCGTTCCCGAAAGCAGAAATGAAGGCCACGCTTATGGTCATTGACAAAACAAGTGGTACAGCCAACAGCGTTGCATCTGTCGACTGGTAGCGCCTCGGAGTGAGTTCGCGGATTCCACCTTACCCCCACGGTCCCCCTCTCCGGGTCGCGTCCCAGGATTGCTGTAAAAACAAGACGGTGTAGTCTCCGCGGTGA
>JBBITS010000047.1:0-13496 GCA_037440665.1 Chloroflexota bacterium | reverse complement strand
GATCATGTAAGCGGCGCCGCGCTGACCCGCCATCGGCGTCATCCTGCCGTCCATGCCGTTCATCCCGCCGTCGCTCGTGGGCGACGTGCGGGCCCAGGCGTCCTCGACCGTGATCCCACCGGCGGGCGATGGACCTCCGTCTTCGTCCTCGCCGCAGGCAGACGCGACGAAGGCCGCTGCCAGCAGGGCCAGCAGCCCGATCCCCAGATACCTAAGGCCTTTCAAGTGCAGAACCCTCCTTCTCCTGCGCCACCGCTATTCCGCCAAGAGACGGCGAATATCCTGGACGAGTTCCTCCGACGTCGCGGTGAAAGGGAACTTCAGCCGCAGACGCCCCTCCTTATCAAGCACGAAGGTCGCCGCCGTGTGCCCGACCGAGTATCCGGCCGCGCTGTCGGGCATCGCTTCCTTCTCGACCTGCACCCTGAACGATGCCCACACAGGCGTCAGTTCCGCCATCGTGCCCGAAAGCCCGACGAACGACGGATGGAACGCCCGCACGAACTTCCGCAGCACCTCCGGCGTGTCGAACTCCGGATCCACCGTCACCATGATGAACTCGACGTCCTCGGCGTCGTCGCCGAGCTGCTTGTGGGCGTCCTTCCACGTCAGCAGCGTCGTCGGGCAGATGTCGGGGCAGTTGGTGTACCCGAAGTACACCAGGCGCACCTTGCCCGCTGTGTCGCTCAGCCGGAACTCCTCGCCCTCCTGATCCGTCAGCGCGAAGTCCGGAATCTCCTCGGGCGGGTCGTACATGTGGGCGTTAAACGAATCAGGCGCGGGCGTGTGGCTCGCGTGCTCGCCGTCGGCCGTCGTCGTGCCAGGCGTCCGAGCGTCCTCCCCGGCCGAGCCGGAGTCCGAGGAGCACGCGACGCCGCCGAGGAGAGCGACGGCGACGATTGAAAACAGAAGCGCGGTCAGTCGCGTCATGGCTCACCTTCTACCGATTGAGGCGCGGTACTCGCCAGAGGCCGAACGGCCCGGCGGCGGCGAGAAACGGACTCTCGCGAGAGAGCCATCAGCCGTTCGGGCTTGCAGGCAGGTGTAGCGTGAACGTGGAGCCCTGCCCCGGTTTGCTGGCGACGGAGACCGTCCCGCCGTGGGCGAACGCGATGTGTTTCACGATGGCGAGACCAAGGCCCGTACCCGGCGAAGCGCGGCCGCGGTCGGCCTTGTAGAAGCGTTCGAAGATGCGTGGCAGGTCCTCTTCCCGGATGCCGGCGCCTGTGTCGGCGACCTCAATGATAACGTGGCCGTCGTCGCCGCGTGCACTCAGCCGGATGACGCCGCCCGCCGGCGTGAACCGCACGGCGTTGTGCACCAGGTTCGCCAGCGCCTGTCCCAGCCGCTCCCTGTCGGCCCGGACGGCGAGGTCCGCGGGCGCGTCAACCTCGATCCGCAGGCCCGCGCGCGACGCCAGCGCCCCCATGCGCCCGGCGAGCCCTTCGAGCATCTGAACCACCGGCGTCTGTTCCAGATGCAGGGGCGCCTCGCCCGATTCGATGCGCGAAAGCTCCAGCAGCTCGTCCACCAGTTGCGATAGCCGGTCGGCCTCGCTCTGGATGTGCCCGACGAACTCTCGCGCGGCTTCCGGGTCATCGATGGCGCCCTCGGCCAGCGTCTCGCTCGCCGCCCGGATGCCCGCCAGCGGCGTGCGCAGCTCGTGCGACACGTTGCTGACGAAATCGCGGCGTACGCGCTCCAGCCGCCGCACCTCGGTGACGTCGGTGAAGACGACGAGCCCCGCCCATTCGTCCTGCGCTTCCAGCGGCACCACTGTCATCTGCAGCCAGCGCTGCGACGGGCCGAGCGGCGCGACGCGCTGCCGCTGCTCGCGAAGTGATAGCGCCTCCCGCACGAGATCGCGGATGTCGTGGTCACGCACCAGCTCCAGCAGGGTGCGTCCCGTGGCCGCATCGCGATCGGCGCCGAACAGGCGCGAGGCCGCCGCGTTGAGGAACGCCACCTGCTCGGCGGAATCGACCGCCACGATGCCGTCGCTGCTGGCCTCGATGAGCGTCTCGAAGCGGGCGCGTTCGCCGGCAAGCCGGGCGAGCGCCTCGGCGGCCCGGGATGCGGCTCGCGACAAGCTCTCAAGTTCCGGCGGGTGACGATCCTGGTACGCTTCCGGCGTCTGTCCCCTTGCCGCCGCTTCGAGAAAGGCGGCCCGCCGCGCGGCTGCGCCTGCCAGCCACTCGGCCAGCCAGCCCGACAGGAACCACGCGCCCACCGGGCTTATCAGCGCCACAACCAACACAGCGGGTATTGACCCGGGCCCCATCCAGAGGCCGGTGAGCGTCAGGACAGCGGCGGCGTGGGCGCACAGCGCCAGAAACAGGCGGGCTCGCAGGCTCATCTCATCATCCGCTCGCGGTCTCAGAAGGCGACTAGCCACGCGAGAGTCGAGTCTTCGACAGGCGCGGGCTATGGGACGAACTTATACCCGAAGCCACGGACGGTGACCAGATGCCGGGGTTCCGAGGCGTCGTCCTCGATCTTCTCGCGCAGCCAGCGGACATGCACGTCCACTGTGCGCGGGCCGGTCCCCACGTCGTCGTGCCAGACCTGGCGCAGAAGTTCGTCACGGGTCAGTGGACGGCCCGGGCGCGACGCCATGTAGAGCAGCAGGTCCATCTCGCGCGGCCGCAGGTGGATCTCGGCGCCATCGCGGCTGACGCGCCGGTACGTCGGCTCGATGCGCAGCCTGCCCGCGTCGATGGGCCGCTCCCCGGCGGAGGCCGCCGCCTGCGCGGCGCGACGGAGGAGGGCGCGCACGCGGGCCACCAGCTCCCGCACGCTGAACGGCTTCGTCATGTAATCGTCGGCGCCTACCTCCAGGCCGACGACCTTGTCCGTCTCCTCGCCCCGCGCCGTGAGCATCAGCACCGGCACGGAGGACGACGCTCTGAGCCGCCGGCACAGCTCGACGCCGTCGATGCCCGGCAGCATGAGGTCTAGGATCACAATGTCGGGCGCCGTGTCGACGGCGGCGCGCAGGCCGGACACCCCATCGCGGGCCGCGTCGACGTCGTAGCCCTCCTTGCGCAGAGCATAGGTCAGCGACGCGACGAGTGAGGCCTCGTCTTCGATGATCAGGATGCGGGAAGGTCTGGCGGTCATGCTCGTCCCGGCGCCATCAGTACCGGGAGACGTTGATCTCCTGAAGCTCGCCCGTCGCCACAAAGATGACGCGCTCGCAGATGTTGGTGACGCGGTCGGCAATGCGCTCGAGGTTGTGAGACGTCCACATCAGGTACGTCGCGCACTCTACGTCCTCAGGGTTCTTGATCATGTGCTGGATCAGCGCCTGGTTCGTGTCGTGGTACATGCGGTCCACCACGTCGTCCTCGTCGACGATGGCGCGCGCCCTCTCGGCGTCGCGGTCGATGAAGGCGTTGATGGCCCGGTGCAGCATGTCGCGGCCAGCCTGGGCCATGCCCGGGATGTCGAACAGCAGCTCCGTCGGCGACGGGCCCTCCAGCATCAGCGCGATACGGCCGATGCCTTCGGCGTGGTCGCCGATGCGCTCGAGTTCCGAGGCGAGGAACAGTATAGCCACCAGCTCCCGCAGATCGGCCGCCATCGGCTGCTGCGTGGCGACGACGTGGATGGTGTCTTCCTCGACCTTGTAGCGGAGCCTGTTGATGGCCGTGTCGTCGTCGACCACCTTCTGGGCGGCGGCCACGTCGTGCGCCCGCAGCGCGTCGACCGACGCCACAATCGCCTTCTCGACCATGCTGGCCAGGATGAGGACGTCGCTCTGCAGCTCGCGCAGGCGCCGGTTGAACAGGTCTCGGGTCACTCGCGCCTCCTGGCGGGACAACGGCCGGGTCCAAGATAACAGATGCCCGGTAGCTTACCACGGCAGGGCGCGTGGGCTCTCGGCGGCCTGGGCGCAGCGTTAGCGGAACCTTAACGGCCGCTTAATCGCGCCATCATGGGAGACGCAGAAGGGATGGTTCTTGAGCCTGCGGTGGGCACCGCCTAAGATTCACTGGCGGCCCGAGGGGGCCGCTCCGCGCGTGAGCCTCAGGGGGTACCGGCCATCGCCAGCGCGAACGTTCCCACCGCCAGCCCGGGCAACTTCTTCGAGGACTTCCGGACCGGCATGGTCATCCACCACGCCGTCCCCCGGACCGTCACCGAGGGCGACCAGAGCCTTTACATAGCCCTGACCGGCGACCGCAACCCGCTCCACTGCTCGGCCGAGTTCGCCCGCAGCCTCGGCTTCCGGCGCGAGACCATCAACGACCTGCTGACGTTCCACATCGTCTTCGGCAAGTCGGTGCCCGATGTCTCCCTCAACGCCGTCGCCAACCTCGGCTACGCCGCCGTGCGCTTCCTCCGGACCGTCTACGCCGGCGACACCCTCTCGACGGTCTCCGAGGTCGTCGGGCGGCGCGAGTCGTCCACCGGCGACAGCGGCGTCGTGTGGGTGCACACCACCGGACGCAACCAGCGCGGCGAGGTGGTGCTGGACTTCTACCGCTGGGTGCTGGTGCGCAAGAAGACGCCCGGGCTGACCAACGACCCCGACGAATCCCCTGACCTGCCCAGGTCGGTGGACCCCAAACAACTCGTCGTGCCCCAGGAAATCGACTGCTCGCGCTTCGACGCTACGGCCACCGGCGGGCGCTGGTTCTGGGAGGACTATGCGCCGGGCCAGCGCATCGTCCACCCGCAGGGCATGACGCTGGAGGAAGCCGAACAACAGATCGTCACTCGTCTCTACCAGAATACCGCCCGGCCGCACTTCAACGCGCTGGAGATGGCGCAGTCGCGCTTCGGCCGGCGCATCATCTACGGCGGACACGTCATCTCCATCGCGCGGGCGCTGTCGTTCGACGGCATGGAGAACGCCATCGCCATCCTCGCCTGGAACGGCGGCGCGCACAGCAACCCGACCTTCGCCGGCGACACGCTGTTCGCCCGGACCGAGGTGCTGGAAAGCATCGACCTCGGCCGCGCCGACTGCGGGGCGTTGCGCGTGCGCCTGGCCGCCGTCAAGAACCAGGATCCGAACCAGGAGGAAATACCGCTAAAGGTGAAGGACGACAAGGGCCGCGACGTCTACCACTCCAACGTCGTCCTGGACCTCGACTACGTCGTCCTGCTGCCGAGGAGGCCGCGCTGATGGCCGGATTCCACCGCGAGAAAGCGCTGGAAGCCGCCCGCCTGCTGAGTGCCGAGACCAGGCGCATCGCGTCGGCCGCCACCGAGCGCGGCGCCGCGCTGACGGACGGCGGCAAGACCATCGACGACCACCAACCTCACGCAGAGCGTCTGGCGCTGGCGGCCACCGAGGCGCGCGCCGCCGAAGAGCTGACCGCGTACGCGGCGCGCGTGCCCGCCGCCCACGCCGATCACGACCTGGCGGCCGCCATGGCCCACGCCTTCGCGGCCGAGGCCCTCAGCCGCATCGCCGCGCAGGCGCGCTCGCACTTCGGCGGCGAGGGGCTGCTGGTCCCGCTCTCCGAGGAGACCATCGCGCAGGCCATCCTGGCGGGCATGGACGACCGCTTTGTCGAAGCCATCGGCCGCCGCGTCATCGAGGCCCGCGGCGTCAACAATTCGTTCCTCGACGACGCCGGCGCCGCGCTGGTCCGCGACTCCGCCCGCGCCTTCGGCAAGGCCGAGATCGCCCCTATCGCCCAGGACATGCACCGCCAGGACTCGGACGTGCCCGAGGACCTCATAAGGAAGATGGCCGAAGTGGGCTTCTTCGGCATCTCGATTCCCGCCGAGTACGGCGGGACGGGCATGAGCGCGATGGCCATGACCATCCTCTCGGAGGAGCTGTGCGCGGCGTCGCTGGTCGGCGGTTCGCTCATCACACGCTCGGAGATTCTGACGCGCGCCCTGCTGCAAGGCGGCACGGACGAGCAGAAGCGGGAGTGGCTGCCGCGCATCGCTTCGGGCGAGCTTCTCGTCGGAGTCGCCGTCACCGAGCCCGACATCGGCTCCGACGTGGCGTCGCTTCAGTGCCGCGCCACGCGGGGAGAGCAGGACGGCCGGCCGGGCTGGTTCATCGACGGACCCAAGGCCTGGTCGACCTTCGCCGGACGCGCCAACATCCTCGCTCTTCTGGCCCGCACCGACCCCGATCCTTCCAGCGGCGCGCGCGGTCTCTCTCTGTTCATCGTCCCGAAAGACCCCTATCCCGGCCACCACTTCACGCACACCCAGCCCGGCGGCGGGCAAATCGTCGGCACGGCCAACCCGACGCCCGGCTATCGCGGGATGCACTCGTTTACGCTGGCCTTCGACCGCTACTTCGTCCCGGCCGAAAACCTCGTAGGAGGTGACGCGGGCCTGAACCGCGGCTTCTTCCTTCAGATGTCAGGCTTCGCCGTGGGCCGGCTGCAAACGGGCGGGCGCGCGACGGGAGTCGGACAAGCGGCGCTGGAGAAAGCCTGCGCCTACGCCACGACCCGCGTCCAGTTCGGCAAACCCATCGCCGAGTACGGACTGACGCAGCACAAGATCGGACGCATGGCGGCGCACGTCATGGCCGGACGTCAGCTCACCTACGCTGCGGCGCGGCTGGTGGACGAAGGCGACGTCCGCGTGGAGCCGGCCATGGCCAAGCTCTTCGCGTCAGACGTCGCGGTGTGGGTCACGCAGGAGGCGCAGCTTATCCACGGCGGCTGGGGCTACTCCGAGGAAGACCCCATCGCCCGCTACGTCGCCGACGCCCAGGTGCTGCCCATCTTCGAGGGCGTGAAGCCCATCCTCGAACTCAAGGTCATCGCCCGCAGCCTTCTTTCGGGCCAGGCCTAGGCGGGCCCCGCCGCGTCTGTTCCCTCTTGGCTCAGGATTACCGAGAAAAGAGGGGCAACTGCCTCATACGGCGGCCCTTTGCCTCACCCGGCGCTTGACATGTCATCAACGTTGAGGCAATATGCAATCGCCAATAATTGCAACTATGGCTCGCCTCTGCTTCACCAGAGGGCCCAGCGCGCCGAGAATTACTTAGCAAGCTCCGCGGCCGCCAGGTCTTGCACCCTAACCAGAGGGAACTGCCCGAGATGTCGCCTGAACTTCTGGCCCTGAGCCACCACCTTGCCATCGTCTCGCTGGCCGTCGGCGTCGGCGGGACCGTCAGCATCGTCGGCGCCGCGCTGGCCCTGGGCCTGCGTCACGGCATCGACTGGGACCACATCGCCGCCATCACCGACATCACCAGCACCACGGCCAGCGCCAGCGCCCGGGAGGCCTGGCTGACCGGCGAGCCCGGTCTACAGTTGACGGACGAGCGCCACCACGAGGTCCACCCGCCGCACAACGGCAACGGCGCCGCCACGGCACCCGAGCAGCCCCCCATGCGCGAACCGGTCGTGGCGCGCACGCCCATGGCCCCGGTCATGCTCGCCACCGCAGGCGCCGCCGCCCGCCAAGGGTTAGCGGCGGGCAGCGTGCCGGTGCCTTTCGCCCGGCCTCTGGGAGGCGTAGCTGGCTTCCTGCAGGAACAGCGGCAGGCGCTGTTGCTGGGCAGCCTGTACGCCATCGGTCACGGCACGGTGGTGACGGCGCTGGGGATGATCGCTCTGTTGGCGTCGCAGTTCCTGCCGGCGTGGATCGACCCCATCATGGGCCGCGTCGTCGGCGCCACGCTGGTGTTCCTGGCCGCCTATCTCTTCTACTCCCTCTACCGCTTCTTCCGGGGCGGCAGCGAGTTCGCCATCAGGAGCCGGTGGATGATGGTCTTCGCGGGCGTGCGCGCCGCCTTCGACTGGATCAGGGCGCGGGCGCGCGGCGACCACGGACATCACCTCCACGTGCGCACGGACCAGCAGTATGGAGCGCGCACCGCCTACGGCATCGGCCTCATCCACGGCATCGGCGCCGAAACCGGCACGCAGGTGCTGGTGATCGCGACGGCGGTGGGCGCAGGCAGCAAGGGCACGGGCGTCGTCGCCCTGCTGGCGTTCGTGGTCGGCCTGCTCATCTCCAACTCCATCGTGACGTTCGTTTCCACCGCAGGGTTCATCTCGTCGCGGCGGCGTCAGGGCATCTACGTGGCGGCGGGAGTGCTGGCCGCGGTCTTCAGCCTGATCGTCGGCGTCGTCTTCCTGCTGGACGCCGGCGGCGTGCTGCCGGCGCTCGACCCCTACTTCCGCTGGCTGGGCGGCCCCGACGCGTAGGACCGCTGCCCTCAGAGCGCTCGTCTCCGTTGCAGGAGCCGATATGGTGCTATAATGGCTCCAGATTGGAGCCACGGAGGCCCGGCATGCCCGTCAACCTGTCCATCAAGAACGTCCCCGACGACCTGGCTGCCCGCCTGCGCGACAGGGCCAAACGCCATCACCGCTCACTTCAGCGCGAGATGATGGTCATCCTCGAGGAAGCGACAGCGCCTCGCCGACTCACCATCACCGGCCTCCGGCGCGAAGTCGAGGCCCTGGGCCTTCGCACACCCGCGGAAGCCGTCGTTATGCTGCGCGAGGACCGTGATGCCCGCTAGCGTCGCCGACGCCTCGGTGATTGCGGCCATCGCCTTCGGAGAAGAGAACTCGGACGAGGCCGTCCGTCTCCTGCGGGAGGCGGACCTCGTCGAACCGGCGCTGCTTGCCTACGAGTTGGCGAGCGTAGCCCGGAAGAAGCTCTTGAAGTACCCGGCGCAGCGCGCAGCGATACTCACCGCCCTCGATCGCGCCCTCCAGCTCGATATCCACTGGGTGGACGTGGATCATACAGCCGTAGTGGAACTGGCGGTGTCTACAGGGCTATCGACCTACGACGCGTCGTACGTCTGGCTGGCCCGCGCCATCGGCGCGCCGCTCCTGACGTTCGATCGCAGGCTGCTGGCAATCGAGGAGCCGCGGGGGTGACAGACGTCCGCGCTACCCCTTCTTCGCCAGCGCCACCGGCGGGTCCTCGTAGAGCTTGATGACGCGCACGGCACCCGGCGCGGCGGCATCGAGGCACAGCTCGCACAGCGTGCATTCGTCTTCGTTGGCCTCGACGATCTCCAGCGCGCCGTCCGCCTTCTGCCCGAAGATGTTCACCGGGCAGACCTCGACGAGCTTCTTGACGACGTCCGGCGTCTTCGCGGCTTCGGGGTCGACTTCGACGTGAACGAACAGGGGCATCTCAGCCGACCTCCTTGATCCGCCGCTTCACCAGGTCCGGTATCTGCGATATCTCCTCGGCGACGGAGATGCCCGCCTCCTCCATGCGCCTGATCTTCTCGGCGGCGCTGTCCTGCCGCCCCTCGACGATGGTACCGGCGTGCCCGAAGCGCATGCCGGGCATCTCGTCCATGAAGCGCCCCGCCATGAACGCGACCACGGGCAGGCGCGACTTGCTGCTCTTGATGTATTCGGCGAGCTGCGCCTCCATCGGGCCGCCCGGCTCCGAATAGATGACGATGGCCTTCGTCTGCCCGTCGGCTTCAAACAGCGGCATCAGCTCGGCGTAGGTCGAGCCGATGATGGCGTCGCCGCCGATGCTGACGGCGGTGCTCTGGCCCAGGCCCGCCGCCGTCAGCGTGTTGCAGATCTCCGTCGTCATGCCGCCGCTGCGGGACATGACGCCGACCGGGCCGGGCATGTACGCCTTGCGCGCGTCGGCGGCCCGGCCGCCCAGGCCGCCCACCTTCGCCTCGCCCGGCGACAGAATGCCGAGGCAGTTCGGCCCGATGACGCGCGCGCCGTTCATCGCGGCGAACTCGACGACCTGCGCCACCTCGCCACGCGGGATGCGCTCGGTGACGATGACCAGCAGCTTGATACCAGCGTCGATGGCCTCGAAAGCGGCGTCCTTCGCGAAACCCGCAGGCACAGTGATGACAGTGGCGTCGACGCGCGTCTTCGACGTGATCTCGCGCACTGTGTCGTACACGGGCACGCCGTAGACGTCGCGGCCGCCGCGCCCGGGCGTCACGCCGCCGACGATCTTGGACCCGTAGTCGAGGCATTCGCGGGTCATGTTCACGGCCTCGCGGCCGGTGATGCCCTGGATGATGAACGTGGTGTCTTTGTCAATGAGGATCGCCACAGATCAGCCCTTCTTCGCCTTCTCTACCGCGCGGCGCGCGGCCTCGTGCATCGATACCGTGCGGTCCGCGTACTCCACGCCGTACTTGCGCAGGATCTTGAATCCCTCGTCCTCCCACGAGCCGGGGATACGGAAGATGGCGATGGTGTCCGCAGGGTCGCGCCCCGACTCGACGACCCCCTTGACGACGCCCCGCGCCACGATGTCAACGCGCGTGTTGCTGACCACGTTCATCATCACGGCAATCTTCTCGACGCCAGGCTTGCTCAGCACCAGCTTCGTCAGCTCCGCCGCCTTGCGCACGGACGGGTTCCCGCCGATCTCGCAGTAGTTCGCCGGACGTCCTCCGAACTTCTTCACGGCGTCGAACAGCGTCAGGCTGCCGCCGCCGGCGCCGATGACCAGCCCCAAGTCGCCGTCGAACTCCACCACGCGGCCGGCGACGCCGCGGTGGTCTTCGGCGTCGATCTGCGCGCCGCGAACCTCGAAGGGCGTCGGCGGGCGCCCCTGACGCGGCTCGTCGGGCGCGATGCCCAGTTCCTGTAGGACGGCCGTCTGGCGCTCCTTCGCCTCGTCCTCCATGTCCACGTGGCAGTCGAGAGCCACGAACTTGCCATCCTCCAGCCGCGCCAGCGGGTTGATCTCGGCCAGCGTCAGTCCGTACCGCGTGAAGACCTGGGCCAGACGCGAGACGATGCCCACGAGGCCCGTCAACTCGCCGCCGGTCAGCCCCAGCGAGGCCACCGCCTCCTTCGCGACGTAGTCGGAGAATGGCAGCAGGTTGGAGAAGTGACGCCGGGCGATATGATCCGGGTGCGTCTCCGCCACCTCCTCGATGTCGATGCCGCCCATGTCGCTGACGATGATGACCGGCTTCTTGGCGAGGGCGTCGTAGATGACCCCTGCGTAGTATTCCTTCGCGACGGGCGCCTTCGCCTCGACGAGGACGTTGCGGGGCTTCTGCCCCTTGATCTCCAGCGCCAGGATGGCGGCCGCCGCCTCGGCGGCCTCGTCCGGCGTGTCCGCGAAGCGGACGCCGCCCGCCTTCATTCGGCCGCCCGTGAGCACCTGCGCCTTCAGCACGACCGGCTCGCCGACGTCGGCGGCTATGCGGCGCGCGTCGTCGGCCGACTCGGCGATGCCTCCCTGCGACGTCGGTACGCCGTGTTTGGCCAAGAGGCGCTTGGCCTCGAATTCGTAGAACCGCATCAGACTTTCCTACTACGTCCGTGGACTGGCGGCCCTCGCCTCTATCCACTGCTTCAGTGAGCGCTGGCTTTCGCCCGAAGGCTTGCCGGCCAGGAGCCCCGCCACGCTGATGTCCTCGTCCAGCGAGGGCCAGTGGAAACCCTCGCCCTCGCCGATCAGCCGCCAGTCAGCGCGCTCGTCCGGCGTGGCGTGCATGAGACGCGGATACCAGGCCGTTGGCGCCGAGATCGTCCGGCCGTCGGCCAGGTTCACGGTGATCGACTCGTCGGTCACTACGACGTCCATCGCCCGAACGAGGGGCGTTTCAGTCGGCGAAGAACTCATCCCAACTCCTTTTTCAGGTCTTCCTGGTGTTGCTCGACCAGCCTCTGTATGCGGTTTATCTCCGCCCGGTCAAACCCGCTGCTGAATTGTAGCTGAACTGGATCCAACCAGAACTTCGCGGTGCTTCGTTCGCGCTCCACATGGACGTGCGGTGGTTCATCACGGTCGCCGGAGTAGAAGAAGAACCGATACGGGCCGGAACGCAATACGGTCGGCATGTCCTTGCCGCATCTACTCCCGGGCTGACCAGAGCGTTCGCCCTCACGCCACCCGGCGCATGACCTCCAGAATGTCGTACCCGGTGACTTCCTTCGACTTACGCGCCTGCTCGGCCAGATACTCCGGGTCCACCTTGCCCGCCTGCACCGCCTTCGCCAGGTCCACCAGGTTGTTCTTGATCGTCGCTTCGTCGTAGAAGTCGCCCGTCTCCGGGTCGGCGATGGAGCCGCCGCCCATCTTGTGGTAGACGTCGAGCGCGCGCTTGGCCTTCGCGATGTCGGCGTCGCTCGGCGTGTAGCACTCGTTGGCGACTTCCGCCTGCTGAGGGTGGATGACCCAGGTGCCGTCCATGCCCAGACTTGCAGCGCCCACGTTCTTCTCGCGAAGCTGGTCGTAGATGACCTCAGCCTCGTCGGGCGGCGTGTCCTTGCGCACCAGGCGCAGGAAGGCGTTGTCGACGGCGTGCAGCCCCGCCGCCTTGGCGGCCACGACGGTCGCCTGCTTGGCGTAGTGGAAGTTCTGGTTCTGGTTCTCGACCATCTCCCGCACGCCCATCGCCGCCGAGAAGTCGGCGATGCCGAAGATGAGGCCCGCCATGCGGTCCGACGCCGTCGCGATCCGGTAAGCGTTGACGATGGCCAGCGGCGTCTCGACCAGCGCCTCGATCTGCACGCGCGTCGTCCAGCCGCCCTCGCGCTCCAGGTCGTCCAGCAGTCGCGCCAGGTACAGGATGTCCTCGGGCTCGTTGGTCTTGGGCAGGATGATGCCGTGGAAGCGGTCGGGCGCGCCGAGCATGATGGCCCGCATGTCGCCCATGAAGTACTTGGAGCGGATGTTGTTGGGCCGGATGGTCACGACCCGGTGGCCGAAGTCGATGTTGTTCAGCGCCTCGACCATCGTCTGGCGGCTGGCCTCGCCCTTGAACTCGTAGGGGCAGGCGTCCTCGAAGTCGGCCATCACGTGATCGACCGGCGCCTTCGAGGCGTTTTCGTGGAACTTCATCTGGTGGCAGGGATAGGTCAGCTCAGTCCGGGGGATGACGTAGCGGCCTTGCTTCTGGAGGACAAACACGACGGTTCTCCCTGGTGTGATGTGCGAAAGGGCGGGTTCCGGGAACCCCGGACAGGCATTCGCGGCGTGGCCTCCGGGGCGCATCCGACTATGTCATCTCGCCGCCGGAGGGTCAAGGGAAATGGACGACGGTTACTGCTGCCGCCGGAGGACCAAGATGCTGTCGAAGGTCACCAGGCGCAACTCGCCGTTGGGAAGCTCGGTGAACGACGTTATCTGGTACTCGGAATCGGTCAGGAGGACCGGCGGGTCGTCAATTCTGGCGTTCAGCGCCCAGACCTTGCCGTTGCAGTAGTCGGCGTAGATCAGCCAACCTCGCAGTTCGGGCATCGCCTCCCCGTGGTAGACGTAGCCGCCGATGACCGAGCACTCGCCATCGTCGTGGTTGTAGGCCGCGCGCGGTAGCTGCAGTCCCGTCTGGTCGCAGGGCGGGCCCAGGTAGCACGCGAAGCCCTCCATGATGTTCCAGCCGTAGTTGCCGCCCGCGACGATCCGGTCGACCTCCTCCCACGAGTTCTGGCCGACGTCGCCCGCCCAGGGGTCGCCGGTCTCGCGGTCGAAGGTGAAGCGCCAGGGGTTGCGGAGGCCGTAGGCGTAGATTTCGGGCCGGGCGCCGGGCTCGTCCACGAAGGGGTTGTCCGGGGGAATGCGGTACGGCCCGCCGCCCGAGACGT
>JBBITS010000046.1:9673-13590 GCA_037440665.1 Chloroflexota bacterium | reverse complement strand
ACAAGGTTGGTATCGCATGATGTTCGGCCAGGCTCAGCCGCACTTTAGCCGACGGCATAGGTGATCTTGCCTATTTAGAGGCAATTAGCGGCCAGTAGCGCACAACTAGCAAGACACGCCCCGTACCATTCGCGGCAGCGGCGGTTGGGCAGGAGGACAATTCCGCTCTTAGCTGCCCCCCACACCCTCCCTCCCTCTCTTTGCCCCACAGACGCGCGCACAACTATGATGCCCCGGACGCCTCTTTCAGGCGCGCAGGCATGGCTCAACCCGCGATCGAACTCCGCGACCTCCGCGTCCAGTACGAGGAGGAGCGCATTCTCGACGGCGTGTCGCTCTCCGTCGCGCCGGGCGAGTTCGTCTGCCTCATGGGGCCCAGCGGCTGCGGCAAGACGACGCTGCTGCGCGCCATCGGCGGCCTCGCGCCCACGGCCTCCGGTGAGATCCGCATCCTAGGCGAGGAGCCGGACCGCGGGTGGCGTAACCTCGCCTATGTCTTCCAGTCTCCGAGGCTTGTCCCATGGCGCACAGCGCTGGGCAACGTCCTGCTCGGCATGGAGCTGCGAGGCGACCTGGATCACGCCGAGCGCCGAAGCCAGGCCGAAGCTGCGCTGGCGGCAGTCGGCCTCGATGGAGCCGCTCACAAGTACCCGGCGGTGCTCTCCGGCGGCGAAGCGCAGCGCGTCGCCCTCGCGCGCGCCTTGGCCCTCGACCCCGGCATCATCTTGATGGACGAGCCCCTGTCGAGCCTCGACGATCCGGCGCGCCTGCGCCTGCGCGACGAGATACTCCGCATCTGGCAGCGCACTGGTAAAACGATCCTGTTCGTCACGCACGACGCCGGCGAGGCCTGCGCGCTGGCCGACCGCGTCATCGTTCTAAGCGATAAGCCCGCGCGCGTCGCCGCCGAGTTCGCCGTCAACCAGCCGCGCCCGCGCACGGCCATCGCCGAGGCCGCTCTTGCGCCCCTGCGCGACGCCCTTCGCGCCGCCATCGGCGCCGCCGGAAACGGGGCTGGCGTGCGCGTCGCAGAGGCAGCGCCATGACGCGTCGCGAAAGCCAGCTCCCGCGTCTGCGCGGCTGGGCGCTCCGCAGGCTCGCCGTCGACCTCGTGCCCTTAGCGCTCATCGGCGCGTGGTTCCTCGCCGCCGGCGCCACGCCGCGCTACATACTGCCCCACCCGGTGGACGTCGCCGAGCTGAGCGTCCGCCTGTTCTTCGATCCGGGCTACGCGGAGCACACGTACACGTCGGTGACGCGCGTCGCCGCCGCCGTCGGGCTTTCGGTGGCCGCGGGCGCGGCGCTAATGATCCTGGCGCGCGCTGTCCCGCTGGCGTCCGGCTTCATTCGCGAACGTCTGTACCCGGCGCTGAGCGCCATCCCTATGCTCACGTGGGCGATCATGGCCGTGTACTGGTTCGGCGTCGGCGATCGCTCTATCGTCTTCGTCGAGGTCCTGATCCTCCTGCCCTTCACCATGGTCACCATGGACGACGGCCTGAAGGCGCTCGACCGCGACGCGCTGGAGATGGCTCACAGCTTCACCCGCAGCCGCGTTGCGGTCCTCCGCCGCGTCGTCCTGCCGATGATGTACCCGTACGCGTTCACGTCGCTGCGCATCGCCTATGGCGTGGCGTGGAAGGTGGCGCTGGTCGCCGAGCTGTTTGGCGCGACGGTGGGCCTTGGGTACCTTCTGAACTACCACCGCCAGCTCCTGGACACTACTATGCTATTCGCTATCACTGTCGACGTCGTGATCCTGGTGTACGCGCTGGACGTTGTTTTCAGCGCCGTCGAGCGCCGCGTGTTCGCCTACCGGACGGCCGGGCGCTCGCTGGCTGTGTGACCGCTGGCGCAGGAGTTGGGAAGGAGAATCCGTGGTGGACATCCGGCGATTCGTGACGGCAGCCCTGGCGCTCGTGGCCACGCTTGCCTTGGCCGCTTGCGGCGGAGACGGCGACGAGCCCCGGGCAGAGACACCGCCCGGGGAACGGACGAAGATCACCCTGGCCTACTTCGACGATCCCAGCCGCGACTGCGTCCTCTACGCCATCCGTGAGGGGATCGTGACCTCCGAGAGCATCGAACTGGAGTTCACGTTCCTTCCCCTGCAGACGGCCATCGAGGCCTTTCAGCAGAAGAAGTACGACGTTGTCGAGTCGTCGCCCGTGTCCGTTCCGCGCGCGGGGGATGCGGGTCTCGACGCGCTCATCCTGTCGGCCGGGCTACAGAGCACGGACGGCACGTTCCTACTGGTGAGGGCTGATTCGGGCATCGAGACGCCCGCGGACCTTGCGGGCAAGACGGTGGGCGTGGCGTCGCTCAGCGGTACGTTCACCATCGAGACGCGGTACGTGCTCGAGAAGAAATACGGCCTCGACGCCGATCCGGAGTCTGGTAACGTCAGGTTCGTCGAAGCGCCGCTGGACGCGCTGGCCGCAATGCTGCGGGGCGGCGATGTGGATGCCGCTGTCTTCATTCGCGGGCCACTGTACGCGTTGAAGGACGACCCCGAGCTGCGCATCCTTTCGCATGTCACTCAGGAGTTCGCCGCTCTGGCCGGCTCGTCAGTCATGAGTTCGGTCATGCTCACCTACGCCGACCGCGTCGAGAACAAGGGCGAGGCGCTAGCCGAAGCTCGCCGTATGCTGGCCGAGTCTGAGGTCTACTTCAGGGAGCACCAGGCCGAGGTCATCGCCGCCGTGGCCGGGCGCCGCCAGGTGAGCGCCGCATACCTCTCGTGGTGGTGGGAGGCGCAGACGTTCGAGCACGGAAGCCTCGGGGAGGAGCAAATCGACGCCATCCAGACGACGTGGGACGCCGCCGTAGAAATCGGCGCGCTCGAAGAGGCGCCGCCGATCAGCGACGTACTCGCTTCGATAGAACGATAGCGACGTACCGTAATGCAGGCGCACGGCAGGATGGTTATGGTCAAGAAGCGCTGGCGCTGCTACAGTTACGGATATTGCTGAAGGTGTTGGCAACCACGGGTCCTCTATGCGCCGTGCTCCTCATCCAGCGCTCCAGCACGGACCCCTGCGCGTCAAGGCTGCGCTCTGTACGGGCGTGTCCCGGCCTCTCATTTCCGGCTTCTGGCAGGAAGGAACAAGCCCTGAGCCGGCCGGAGGGGCGCCGTGACGGCTTCCCGCGCTGACCGGGTGAAGCGACAGCAGGCGGCGCCTGCCCGCCACCTTCCGGGGTTTCCGCCCCGCAGCATCCACGCGCGCATGGCTCTGGTGCTGGCCGCCCTTGCCCTGGTCGTCATCATCGACTCCGCTGTGATGATCTTCAGCATCGAGCGCTTCGCCGGGGAAGAAGACGCCCGCATGCTCGACAGCGTCGTGGTGGTCGTGGCCATCGGCTCCTTTGCCGTCATGGTGCTGCTGTGGTGGCGAGCTGGCTACAAGTTGGCTCGTAGGATCGACATCCTCGCCCGTGGCGCGCGGCGGATCGCCGCGGGCGACCTCAATGCCAGCATTCCAGTGAAGGGACCGGGCGAGATCCGCATCGCCGCCGCCGAGTTCAATGCAATGGCCGAGCGCCTGCGGAGGGCGGATCAGGATACGCGCGAGCGGGAGCAACAGCTCAACCAGATCAACCACACGCTCCGCGCCCTGATCGAGACGTCACCCACCGCGATCGTCGCCCTCGATGTGGATGGCAACGTCACAGCGTGGAACCCAGCCGCGGAGCGCCTGTTCGGCTGGACCGCAGGGGAGATCGTCGGCAAGCCCTACCCCCTGGTGCCAGAAGACGACCGGGAGGAGACGTTATCCCGCCGCCGGAAGGCCCTCACGGGCGAGCCGCTGCCTAGCCGGGACGTGCGCCGTCTGCGCAAGGACGGCTCGCTCGTGGATGTCCACGCGTCAATCGCCTCCCTCCGCGACACCGATGGCCGCCCCAGCGGCGTCGTGCTC
>JBBITS010000046.1:0-9656 GCA_037440665.1 Chloroflexota bacterium | reverse complement strand
GTGACGTCACGGAGCGCAAGCGGGCCGAGGAGGCCCTCCGCGCGTACGCCGACATTGTGGACAGTATGCAGATCGGCCTCGACGTGTGGCGCCTGGAGAATCCCGACGACGCTAGCTCGCTGCATCTCGTCATCTCCAATCCCGCGGCCGCCGGCTTCTCTGGCCGGCCCCGCGAAGAGGTTCTCGGCAAGTCCCTTGCAGAGAGCTACCCCCACTTCCTTGCCACTCCCCTCCCCGGCATGCTCGCGGACGTCGTGCGCAAGCAAGAACCCAGGGACTTCGGTGACGTCTCTGTGGATGTGCCAGGCCTGCCCCGTGGCATCTTCTCAGCCAAGGCGTTCCCGCTCCCGGACAACTGCGTGGGCATCGCCTTCGAGGACGTAACGGCGCGCCGCCAGATGGAGCACGAGCTTCAAGAGAGCCAGGAGCGCCTGCGGACAGTCATCACTGCAGCCCCGCTCGTCCTGGTAGCGGTCGATGGCGAAGGGGTCATCACGCTGCTGGAAGGCCACGGACTGGCGCGCTTCGGTGTCGACAGCAGCCAGTTGGTGGGGCAGTCTGTCTTCGACATGTGGGGAGACAACGAGGACATTGCGGGGCCGTTCCAGAGGGCGCTCGCTGGCGAGGAGTTCGAGGGGACGATGCGGTTCCAGAGCGGCGTGTTCGACGCGCACCTCGCGCCGGTGCGTGACGCTGGCGGCCGGGTCGCGGGCGCCATCGGCGTCGCCATGGACGTGACTGAGCGGAGGCGCACCGAGGACGAACTGCGTCAGCGCACCCTGGAACTGACAGAGATGAACCGGACGCTGAGCGCGCTTGTCGAGACGTCGCCCGTGGGCATCGTGATGCTGGACCTCGACGATCGCGTGCTGCTGTGGAACCCGGCGGCCGAGCGCATGTTCGGTTGGACGGCGAGCGAGGTGATCGGTCGTCCCTATCCTCTGGTGCCACCTGAGGAACACGAGGAGCGGTTGACCCGCCGTCAGCATGTCCTCACGGGCGAAGCCGTCGTGGACAAGCGAGTGCGGCGGCTGCGCAAAGACGGGACGCCGCTCGAAGTTAGCATGTCCGCCGCCGCGCTTGTTGACGCAACGGGCCGCGCCTACGGCTCGGTCGTGCTGCTCAACGACGCCGGCGAGCGGAAGCGCGCGCTGGAACTGGAAACCAGGCTCCTCGCCGCCGAGATGTCCGAGCAGGCCAAGACCGATCTACTCAGCACCGTCTCGCACGAACTGCGCACGCCGCTCACCGCCATCCAGGGCTACCTCAGCGTCGTGCTGCGCTACGGCGACCGTCTCTCCGACGAGGAGGCGGTCGACTTCCTGAAGAGCGCCAATCAGGCGGCGCGCCACCTGGAGCGTCTGGTGAATGACCTGCTGACGATGTCCCGTCTTGACGCCGGCATGCTCGACCCCCACCTCGAGCGCATCGACGTCGGCGCGCTGGTGACCGACCTCGTGCGGACCGAGCGCCTTATCTACCGCGATCGCGAGTACCGGGTTTCCATGACCTCAGGCTGCACGGAGGCGCGCGCCGACTCGCTACGCCTGCGTCAGGTAATCGCCAATCTGCTGGACAACGCCCGCAAGTACTCGCCGGAGTCCACGCCTATCGAAGTCGCGGTCGCGTGCGAAGAAGGCAACCGCCTGCGCCTTACGGTGCGGGACTACGGCGTGGGTGTGCCGCCTGAGGAACTGGAATCGATCTTCGGGCGGTTCCATCGGGTGAAGTCATCCGATACGGCCGGTGTGGGTGGCGCCGGCCTCGGCCTCGCTATCTGCAGAGGCATCGTCGGGGCCCATGGTGGAACGATAGCGGCCAGCCTGCCGCCCGATGGCGGTCTCGCCGTTTCCTTCACCATCCCCCTCACGCCGGCCCGCGCCCGTGAGGTTCAGGGATAATGCCGCCTGCCGCGCGTCAAGCCTTTCTGGCCGGCGCCTCTGCGACCTTCAGCCGGTAGCCAACGCCGGTCAGGGTCTCAAGAATGACCCCCTCGGCGCCTTCGAGCTTGCTCCGCAGGCGGCTCATGGCGACCCGCAGCACGTTGAGCGAGTCTGTGTAGCCCGGGCCCCAAACGCGCTCCAGCACCTGATCGTGCGTCAGCACGTGGTTGCGGTTTCGCGCGAGGTAGGCCAGCAGCCTGAACTCGGTGCGAGAGAGCGCCATCTCTTTGCCACGCAGGGTCGCGATCATCTCGCGTTCGTCCACGGACAGCGGCCCCGCGTCGATGCGGCCCGGGGCGGCCGCATCGGGCCCGGCGCGCCGCAGCAGCGCCCGCACGCGCGCCACCAGCTCGTCGGGGTCGAACGGCTTGCGGACGTAATCGTCGGCGCCAGCCTCCAACGCGCGGACGGCGTCGGCGCTGCCATCCAGCGCCGTGAGCATCAAGATGGGGACTCTGGACTTTTCGCGCAGCGCGCGGCAGACGGCGACGCCATCGGGCTCTGGCATGCCTATGTCAAGGATGACCACCGAGGGCTTGCAGTCGTCGAACTTCGCCAGCGTGCTCGCGCCGTCATGCGACGTGACGACCGAGAAGCCTTCTATCTCAAGCACCCACGAGACGATCCTGCGTATGCCGATGTCGTCGTCCGCCACCAGCGCCGTGACCGCGGCCGCGTTCAACCGAACCCCCTCTGCTTACGTGGCTTCGCCGCTGCCGCCACACCCCGGCTCCCATAATAACCGAAGTTGGCGCGCCTACATAGGGACCCTAGGCCATGCCGCGCGGCTGACAGACTAGATTGAGATGCCCTTGAAACACAAATGCCCACTAAGAAACACGATTGAAATCCCTCCTCGCGAAACTGACAGCGTCTAGGCAGCGGGCGGGCGTCGACAGAGCACGGCTGGCTTTTTTCAGCAGAAATCGACGCAATTGGCAGGTAATTGAAAGTCGCTACTGCGTTTTCGAAAGACGTGTGTAATCCCGGCGTACGTCGAGGCGCTGGGCGAGTATCCGGCCAACAGTCCACCCAAGGTGCCGGTCCCTGGATGCACCAGGGCCAGAGGCTGCCGGTGCCGACTGGCAGCCCTCTGGTCTTAGCGAGATCAGGCAGCCTCGTCAGGCGCCGCACGGAGGCGGCCAGGAGCTTACGTTGACAGATTCCGCCCGCCCGCGCCGCCTCTGGTGGCTCGCCAGCTTCCGCTTCCAACTCGCCCTGATCCTCGGCCTCCTCGGCGCTCTCTTTTTCGTGAACGCGACCATCACCTTCGCCTACCTCACGCAGCACGAGGCCGACGGCCGCGTCATTAACATCGCGGGCCGCCAGCGCATGCTGCTGGAGCAGATAGCCTTTGAGGCTCACGTCTTGGACCACGACCCGGACGAAGCGCGGCAGGCCATCGCCGCGACGGCGCAGGAGTTCGAAGCGTCGCTGAGCGATCTGCGCGACCGCAACAGCGCCCGCGGCCTGCCCCCCGCTCCGCCTCACATCAAGTCCGCCCTCGACGGCGTGGCGGCCGACTGGGCATCAGCGCGCGCAAGGATCGACGTTATCCTCGCCGCCTCGGCTGGAAGCCAGGAACTCGCGTCTGCAATAGAAGAGCTGACAGCGGCCATCCCGGGCCTCATCGCCGGCTCAGACAGAGTGGTGCAGCAATACGAAGACGCTTTCGCCGCGAAGGTCCAGAGGGTGCAGATCGCAACCATCGTTCTGGCGGTTATCGGCGGCTTGAGCGCTTTCAGCGGCTGGTGGTTCGCCCTCCGCCCGTTCCTCGGTCATCTGGGCCGCCTGGCCGAAGGCGCAGCTCGCTTCGGGCGCGGCGAGCTGGGCCACCACGTCACCATCGCCTCCGAGTGGAAACGCCGCATCGGCGAGGCGCTAGAACAGAACCGGTTTGTCTTGCACTGCCAGCGCATCGTCGACCTGCGCACCAGGGACGTGCACGCGTACGAACTCCTGCTCCGCATGAAGGACGAACGCGGGGGCTTGCTCGCCCCTTCGGCGTTCCTCGACGTCGCCGAGCGCTTCGGCCTGATCGGCAACATCGACCTGTGGGTTGTACGGCAGGCCCTCCGCCTGATCGCGGATCAGGCGGCCCGAGGCCGCATTCTCCGCCTCGCCGTCAACCTCTCGGCCAGGGTGCTGACCGACGATCGGCTGCTCCAGGCGCTTCGCAGGGAGATCGCCACCAGCGACGCCGATCCATCGAACCTCTGCCTTGAAATCACGGAGACAGCGGCCATCAGCGACATCCGCCGTGCGCAGGAGTTCGTTAGCGCTCTCCGCGAGATGGGATGCCGGTTCGCGCTGGACGACTTCGGGTCCGGGTTCAGCTCCTTCTACCAACTCAAGAACCTGCCTGTGGACATCGTCAAGATCGACAGCGGGTTCATCCGACATCTCGATCAGAGCCCGTCCGATCAGCACATCGTCAGAGCCATCGTCGAGGTTGCGCACGGCCTGGGCAAGCGAACGGTAGCCGAGTCCATCGAGAACGCGGAGACAGTCCGCATCTTGAGCCGCCTCGGCGTCGACTACGGCCAGGGGTACCACCTGGGCATGCCCGTTCCCATCTGCGTGGGTCTCCCCTGCGACGGTGGGGACGGCGGCAGGGAACTAGAAGCAGAAGCGATGCCCGAAGGCGTCGAAGCGGCGTAGCAAAGCAAAGACTTCGCCACCCCCCATTCCGCCCTTGTCACAGGCGGGCAGCCGGGCCATCCTGACTGGCGATGAGCCGCTTCCTCGTGCCCGCTCTGCTCCTCGCCGCGACGCTAGCCGTCTCCTGCCGCGACGAGCAGCCGTCGTACGACGTCGCCGTCAACTTCAGCGATCGCTACACCGAGGCCAGCCTGCGCGAGGTCGACGCCGTCCTCCGGTCCTACGACGCCGGCATCGACGTGCTTGTTCAGGAGAGCTTCCCGCCCGTAGCGCGTACGGCCATCAAGACGGGCGTCGAGAACTTCTGCGACGAGCTGCGGGAGAAGCTGGAACCCCGCGACGACGTCGCAGACGTCTACTGCGAACAGACGCTGGGGTGACCCATGGCGCGCCGCCCCGCGCTCACGCAGCGGTGCCGCACGGGCGACCGGCCTTCGCCCGCCCGCGCCGACTCACCACCTCGATGCACGCGTCGGCGCACTGCGGGTCGAATTGCGTCCCCCGGCCGCGACGCAGCTCCTGCATGGCGGCCTCGACAGGCAGAGCGTCGCTGTAGACGCGGCGCGAGGTCATCGCTTCGAAGGCGTCGGCGACCGCGAGGATGCGGGCGCCTAGAGGGATCGACAGCGACCGCAGGCGGTTGGGGTATCCCGTACCGTCGAAACGCTCGTGGTGGGCGCGCACGATCTGCAGGGCGTTGTCGGGCAGGCCGTGGCCAGCCAGCGCCCAGAACGCCGTCTCCGGGTGAGCCGTGATGAGGTTCCGCTCTGCGGGCGAGAGCGGCGCCGCCTTGCCTAGCACCTCGTCCGGGATGAACAGGAGGCCCAGGTCGTGGACCAGCGCCGCCTGGCGCAGGTCGCTCTCGATCTCTGCCCCTGACTCTATGCCCATCTGGCGCAGGATCGCGACGGCCAGATCAGCTACGCGAGCCGACCGCGTTGGGTCGCCGTGGCAGCGCTCATCGACGGCAGAGACGAGACGCTGCAGCAGGCGCTCGCGTTCACGCGCCTCTTCGCCGGCGGCGGCGAGCCGCGTCCGGGCAGAACGAAGGGCGTGCCGCGAACCACGGACCGACCGGCCCCGCTGGATGGAAGATATCCAGGCGATCCCCAGCGGCACGGCGAAAACTGCCATCGCGGTGAGACCCATTGAGTGGTAGACGGCGCCCATGGCGGCAGCCGCCAGGCCGAGGGCCAGCCAGTACGGCGCGTCGGAGGCGGCCCCACGGGCCAACTGCCGCACTTCTGCAGGCCGAAGCTGCCCGCTCGCAACACGGCCAAGCGACGCCGTCGCCGCGAGGGACAGGGTCGCGCCCACGAGGCCCGGCAGCAGGCCGCCTGGCCAGTCCGAAGGCTGGACGCTAGTCGTCCTCTCGAACGCCTCGCAGACGGCGCCGAAGACCACGGCCGTAACTGCGGGCGTCGCCAGCCGGTTTAGCCTCAACCTCCAACGCCGGCCGTCCCTCCCGTGAACCGACGCCACACCGACGGGGGCAGCGACCATCAGCGCGCCCGGAAGGCCCGCAACAAAGGCCGCCGCCATCGGCGCGACAAGGGCCAGGGGCGCAGGCGTTCCGGCATACGGCGCCCGGCCATCGCGCGCGACGTACGCTCCCGCTGCAGCCAGGCCGAAGAGAACCAGAAGAGCGCGGGGAGAGTCGGGCACCAGACCGAGCCCGAACAGAGCCGCCGTCATGCCCGCGCCTGCGGCCGCTACCGGCAGCCAGAATCTGACGAAGGCTCGCACCTCACCGGGCGCACCGATCTTCAGCATCGCCGATGTCCTCCGGCACCCCTTATTCAGGGAGCGCCATCCGTTGCGCACGCCGGAGCCCTCACCGAACGGAACACCCGCCGCCTCTCACCACAGTCGAGTCTTCGACCAGCCAGAGACGGCGGGTGAAAAGGCTCCGACACTGCCTGCCCGGCAGCCCGGCCGTCGTATCCCCGCGCGGCGGGAACTTAGACCCGTGGCTTTGCGTCCCCGTCTTTCGACGGGTTTGCCTTTATCGAAGCGCTATGCGATTGACGGGGTAGGCCAGTCCTTCTTTGGTTGGAAGGACCGCCACTCCTCAACCAATACTACGGCGCAGGGGCTCAGGCGCCGGTGACCCGGAGGTGAAGAGGCGGTGAAAGAGAGGTATCCGGCGGTTGGAGGATCAGGCGCTGCGGCGTCGCTGCTCCAGCGACACGACCCGCACGGGCTCGTCGATGACGTAGCCGAAGCTCCGCACGTTTCTCACGAAGGCAGCCGACGCGCCCGCGTCCTGCAGGTGACGCCGCAGGCGGTACACGTGCACCTTCAGGATCTGCATAGCCTCGTTGTCGGTCAGCGTAGCGCCGGTGGCCACCAGCGCCAGTTCCGACGCAGGGACAGTGCGCCCGGCGTTGCGGGCGAGGTGCTCGATGATGCGGTATTCGGTGGGCGGCAGGTGGACCGGCGCCTGGCCCGCGAAGACCTCGCGCAGCGCCGGCTCGACGCGGATGCTGCCGATGCTCATGGGGGCTTCCACCACGGGAAGGGCGCGGCGCACCGCGTGCACCTGCGCGACGACGGCGGCGGGCTCGGCAGGCAGCGCCACGACGGCCAGGGCGCCCGCGCCCAGCAGAGGAGCGACATGCCGCTGCTCGGCCAGAGCGACGACGTTCGGCGAGGCAGGGTGAGCGGCCACCGCCCGCACCAGCGCCTCGTCACCCGGCGGGCACTCGATGACCAGCAGATCCGAGCGGCCATCCCGCACCAGGGCAAGAAGACCAGCCCTCGCCCCGGCATCAATGGTGTCTATCTGCTCTCGGCTCAGGACTCTGGAAACGAGGGGACCGGCAAGAAACAGGACGGGCTTGGGCATGCTCTTCACCTAACCTCCACCCAAGAAGCATCGGCCGGATACCCCCCTTTATGAACACCTTGCCGCCCCTTTACGGGCACTTCTAGAATGGCCAGAAATGCCCCCGCACGAATCCGTTCGCCACCGGCTGGAACAGCGCGAGGAAGCCCTCTCCCCGTTCGCCGCCCGCAGCCGCGACGCCGCCCGCGACCACCCGGAACCGCCCCCCGATGTCCGGACGGAGTTCCAGCGCGACCGCGACCGCATCATCCACTCCAAGGCCTTCCGCCGCCTTAAGCACAAGACCCACGTCTTCATCGCCCCCACCGGCGACCACTACGTAACACGCCTGACTCACACGGTGGAAGTCGCCCAGATCGCCCGCACCATCGCCCGGGCGCTGAACCTGAACGAAGACCTGACCGAAGCCATCGCCCTCGCTCACGACATCGGCCACACGCCCTTCGGCCACGCGGGCGAGGATGCGCTGGGCGAACTTCTGCCCGAGGGCTTCCGGCACAACGAGCAGAGCGTCCGCGTCGTCGAGATGCTGGAAAACGGCGGCGAGGGCCTGAACCTCACGCGCCAGGTTCGCGACGGTATGCTGAAGCACTCCAAGGGCCGCGGCGACATCCAGGCCGGCGTCTGGGGAGTCGCCGAGACGCTGGAGGGCCAGATCGTCAAGCTCGCCGACGCGGTGGCCTATCTGAACCACGACATCCAGGATGCCATCCGCGCCGGGCTTCTGCAGGAAACCGACCTCCCGCGCCGCGCCCGCCAGACGCTGGGCGAGCGCCACGCTCAGCGCATCAACACCCTGGTCTGCGACATCGTCGACGCCTCGTGGCCCGCCACCGGCCTCGTCCACTGCGAGGGACAGCCGGCGATCCAGATGAGCGCCGAGATCGCGGCCGTCACCAACGAGCTGCGCGACTTCATGTTCGATAACGTCTACTGGTCCGAGGAGCGCCTGGCCGACGCGGCCCGCGCCCGGCGCGTTGTCCGGTTCCTCTTCGGCTACTACTCGCGCCACCCCGAGGCCATAGTCTCCGATTATCAGCGCCCCGGGGACTCCCCAGCCCGCCGCGCGGCCGACTACATCTCGGGCATGACCGATCACTTCGCCCTCGAAGCGGCGAAGGCGCTGGGCTACCGGGACTGACGCTCCATACCGGCCAGCGTCGCGCGCGTGCTACAATCCGCTCGACCCACGCCGGGTCGCGATCATGGAAGAACGCCCTCCATTTCTCCCGCCGGAAGAAGACACGCCCTTTCTGAAGAACCCGTTGGTTCTGGCCGGGATGGGGCTCGTCATCGCTCTCCTCATCCCGGCGATCGCCCTGATCCTCCTGGGATCAGACGGCGGCGGCGACTCGTCGTCCGAACGCCCGCCAGCCACGCCCACCGCCAGCGACGGCTCTTCGGACGGAGACAACGGCCCGAGCGTCGCCGCGCGCATCCTCGACGTTGCCGACGTGCGCAGCGGCCCCGGCACGCAGTATCCGTTCCTGGGCACCCTGCGAAGCGGCACGCCGGTCGAGATCGTAGGCCGCAACGACGACGCAAGCTGGCTGCAGATCGTGTTCCCTCCCAACTCCCGCCAGCGCGGCTGGCTCCAGGCCGCCGCCGTCGAGGTCGAGGGCGACATCGAGCTGGTGCGTGTGGCGACGCCTTCCCCGCTCGACCTGCCCACGGTTCCTACGTCCGAGGCCAGCGCCACCGTCTCGGTGACTGAGGAGCCGTCGGAAACCGTCGAGGCAGAGGAGACGCCGACCCCCGAGGAGGACGAGACGCCCGAACCGGACGACGGCGAGTTGCCCGACCTCGTAATCGGCGTCCCCGTAAGCGTGATTGGCGGTCAGGTCGTGGTAACGGCCATCAACCAGGGGGCGGGCGAGTACCGTGGCAACATCACGGTGAGCATCTACGACGAGACAGGGGCTGAGCTGCTGGCGTCGTCCAACAGCGGAATCGTGGCGCTGCAGCCCGGCGCTGGCGTGGACATCGCCATCGACTACGTCCCCACCGAGGCGCAGGACGTCATCGTCGTGCTCACCGGAGACCAGGAAGAAACGGACACCGACAACAATTCGGCGCCGGTCACGCTGCCGGCGCCTGACTGAACCGGCCGCAGCGGGCCATGTGCGGCGGCGCGCGTCGGCGCGCTAGAATGCGGCGCCATGACGGCGGGGGAACTGCTCCAGCGGATGGCCGCGTCCCGGCGC
>JBBITS010000045.1:9763-13662 GCA_037440665.1 Chloroflexota bacterium | reverse complement strand
CCGGCTCGGTCATCGAAGCGCCCTACCCCATCGCTCAGGTCCGGCTCGACGACGGCCCCACGGTGCAGACCGTGCTCGTCGACGTGCGCAACGAGGACGTTCGCGTGGGCCTCCCCGTCGACATGACGCTGTTCAACGTGAAGAAGGACGACGAGGGCAACGACCTCGTCGCCTACGCGTTCCGTCCGCGGAAGGAGGCGCCATGACGAGAGACGGCGGTGTGGTGGTGCTGGGGGCCGGGCTCCACCCCTTTGGCCGCTTTCCCGACCTGACCATCGAGGACCTCGGCCGCGAAGCCGCGTTGGCGGCGCTGGAGGACGCCGGCCTCGAGTTCAAGGACATCCAGGCCGGCTTCCTGGGGCGCGTCGGCGGCACCGGCCCGCCCGTCGGCGTGGGGATGCGCATCTTCGGCGAGCTGGGCCAACACGGCATACCCATCACCAACGTCGAACTGGCCTGCGGCAGCTCGTCGCGCGCGCTGATGCACGCCGCCGACATGATCCGCGCGGGCACGGCCGGCACCGTTATGGTCATCGGCGTCGAGAAGATGCAGCGCGGCATGCTGCAGGTTGGCGGCGCGGGCGCCGTTAACTACGCGTCGATCATGGGTCTGAACGTCATGCCCGCCGCCTACGCCATGATGGCGCAGCGTCACATGGCCGAATACGGCACGAAGCCCGAGCACTTCGCTCAGGTCAGCGTCAAGTCGCACAGGAACGCCGTCCACAACCCGTGCGCGCAGTACCGCATCGAGATCACCCTGGAAGAGGTGCTGAACTCGCGCATGGTCTGCGACCCGCTGACGCTCTATCAGTGCTGCCCTACCAGCGACGGCGCCTCGGCCGTGATCCTGGCGTCGGAGAAGTACGCGAAGGGCAAGACGTCGAAGCCGGTGAAGATGCGCGCCTGGGCGGGGGGCTCGCCGCTGTACCAGGCCGACGGCGAATCACTGGGCGAGGGCCCGACCACTCTCGTCGCGCGCCAGGCCTACGAGCGCGCCGGCCTTGGCCCCGAAGATATCGACGTCACGCAGGTGCACGACGCCTTCACGCCGGGCGAGATACTGACCATCGAGGAGCTGCTGTACGTCAAGCCGGGCGAGGGCGGGCCCTTCGTCTGGGAGGGCGGCACCGAGATCACGGGCAAGTATCCGGTGAACACGGACGGCGGGCTTCTGAGCCGCGGGCACCCCATGGGCGCCACCGGCGGAGCGATGGTGACCGAGATCGTGCGCCAGCTTCGAGGACAGGCCGGACCGCGCCAGGTGGCGGACGCGAAGGTGGGCCTGGTTCACAACGCCGGCATTGGCGGCGTGAACGTCCTGATCTTCGAGCGGTAGCCACCGTCTCGCCCAGACCAGTCCTCGCCCGGAGCACGCCACACCCGGATAGCCTCTGACGCAAGGAGACGTGCCCATGCCTCCCCTGGACGTGAACCACGGCCTCACCCCAGAGCAAATCCAGCTCCGCGAGCAGGCCCACCGCTTCGCCGTCGAGGTCATGCGGCCCATCGCCGCCGAACTCGACCAGCTCTCGCCCGAGGAGGTCATCGCGCCGAAGTCGCGCCTGTGGGACGCTTTCCGAGCGTCGTACAAGGCGGGATACCACCTGCGCGCCTTCCCTCCCGAACTCGGCGGGCCGGGTCTCGGCCCCGGCGACGCCTGGGTCATCGGCGAGGAGTTCGGCTGGGGCAACTCCGGTCTGTCCATCAGCCTCGGCGTGACGTCGATGCCGTTCCGCTTCGCCGCGATGACAGGCAACCCCGACCTGATGAAAGAGATCGTGATGCCCTACGTCGAGGACACCGAGGGCAAGTACGTAGGCTGCTGGTGCGCGACCGAGCCCCACCACGGCTCCGACGCCATCCTGTACACGGGCGAGCACGCGCGTCCCGACATCCACTTCGAGTGCATGGCCCGCCTGGAGGGCGAGGAGTGGGTGATCAACGGGCAGAAGTCGGCCTGGGTGTCTAACGGCACGATCGCCACGCACACGCTGGCGTTCCTGTGCGTGGACCCGTCGCAGGGCATGGCCGGGACGGGTGTGGCCGTCGTGCCGCTCAACGTTCCGGGCGTCAGCCGCGGCAAGCCGCTGAACAAACTGGGGCAGCGCGCTCTGAATCAGGGCGAGATTTTCTTCGATAACGTCCGCATCCCCAAGCACTACATGCTCGTCGGGCCGGGCGCCTTCGGCGGCGCCGGGACGGACAACATCCTGGCCAGCGCCAACGCCGGCATGAGCGCGACCTTCTCCGGCGTCGCCCGCGCGGCCTACGAGGAAGCCTTCGCCTACGCCCAGCAGCGCGTGCAGGGCGGCGTGCCCATCGCCCAGCACCAGCTCGTGCAGCGCAAGCTCTTCGACATGTTCACGAGGGTCGAGTCCGCCCGCGCACTATCGCGCCTGGCCAACAGCCGTCTGCTGTCGGGCAAGCCGACGACCCACTACTCCATCGCTGCCAAGGTCTACTGCACGCAGACGGCGTTCGAGGTGGCTTCCGACGCCATCCAGATTTTCGGCGGCATCGGCCTGGCCAAGGGCACGCTGGTGGAGATGCTCATGCGCGACGCCCGCGCCTCGATGATCGAGGACGGCGCCAACGACGTCCTCGCCCTGGCCGGCTACCGCTTCCTCGGCGCCGACTGAGCGCCGGCCGGGGGCAGACACCCGGACCGAAAGGCAGCTCAGGCTCGGAAATTCCCCGCCTTAGGGGCTACCCTTACGGGTTCTCCCTGCCGAACATCACTTGGGCGCTCCGGTGTAACGCCGGTTTCGCCGCATCGTTTCCGTTCCTGACAAGGGGGCGCCGTTGACACCTCGACCCGGCCTTGGACTGCTCGTGACCATCGCCTCCGCCCTCCTTCTCGCCTCGGCCTGCGGGTCGTCGCAGGGCGGCGACGAGGCAGTGAAGGCGGTCCGGGAGACGCTCATATCTCCCGGCTCGCAACTGGTGCTCGCCGAACTCGACTGCGACGCCGAGAGCGCGGACGACGGCTGGGTCGTCTCCTGCGAACCCGTCGAAGGCAGCCAGTACGACACCCACCCCGAGTTCCTCGTCGAGGCCTCCACCCTCGAGGTGAGCGCGCTCAATAAGGACGCGGAGAGGATGGTCGTGGCCAGCCAGAGCATGGGCGACGGCGCCCACCACGAGTGCTACATCGAGGAGATGCTGGCCGGGACCATCCGGCTCGTCTGCAAGAAGTAGCCCCGATTACCCCACCACAGGGGCCTGCTCGCCGTCCGCCACGCGCCCGAAGAGGTCGCGCGGGCTGAGGCCCAGCAGCCACATCGACGCGATCCCCGTGATGGCGATCCACGCCAGCAGCAGAAGGTGCGACCCCACGGCGTAGCTGCCTGCGACCGTGAGGTCGGCGCCCAGCAGCGCCAGCACCTCGGTGACGGCCACCTCGTACGGTCCGATGTCCCAGGGCGTGAGCGGCAGCGAGACGATCATGTTCGCCCCGATCATCACGAGGACGTAGTCGGTGAACGCCAGGTCGAGGCTGAACGCCTGACCGAGGAACCAGTACACCACCACCTCGGCCAGCCACGCCGGAAACGATATGGCCACCGAGCGCAGGGCCAGGCCTGGCCGGCGCAGCGCAGCCATGCCCTCGAGGAAGTGCGGGATGAGTTCGCCCGCAGCGTCTCTGGCGCGCCGAGGCAGCCATCGGACGGGCGGCGCCTTCGTGAAGTCGCGCCTGACGTCGACCCGGGCGATGGCCACCGCCAGCAGGAACCCGGCGATGACGACGAACGCCAGCGACGCGAACAGCGGCTTGGAATAGAAGGGCAAGTCGAGGAAGTACAGACCAACGAACAGCAGCGCAACGAACGTCACGCCGTCGAGCAGCGTCTCGACGACGAACACGGTGGCCGTCAGCTCGGCGCGGGGGATATTGA
>JBBITS010000045.1:4392-9753 GCA_037440665.1 Chloroflexota bacterium | reverse complement strand
GGTTGGGGATCTGCACGCGCAGAATGTCGCCCGCCCGCAGCGGGACCAGCGCGTTTGCCAGGTTCGACATGAGGAAGACGCCGAAGAGCTGTCCCAGCGGCAGACCCTGGCGATGGCCGAGGAACACGCGCCAGCGGTAGGCATGGATGAACTTCGATCCGCTGAAGATGACCAGACCCAGTAGCGCCCAGCGGTAGTCCACTTCGCGCAGACGCGAGAGAGCCTCGCCCAGATCGACGCGCCAGGCGAGCAGCACGACGAACCCAGCGCTCAGGAGCGCCTGGAAGATAACGCGATGGCGAAAGAGGAATCCCATCCCTGCCTGCCAGCCCGCTTCTTCCCGCCAACCAGCCCCACAATAGCAGCTTTCCTCGCCGGCAAGCTCCGGCGCGGCGGGGCGCGCCGCCGAACGGATGCCACGAACCGGCCCCACGGCACTGGTCGGGGCTGGACAAGCGCGAGAAACTGGTAACTGACGGCCCGGTGTCCTCTGTCACAGGGCCGCGTCCGCCTCTGGGGGAAAGGAGGCAGCGCGATGCTTGCACGGATACGCCAGAGCAGATTCACCGCCATCGGGTTCCGCCTCCCGGGCCTGGCCTTCGTCCGCCGACCCGAGGCCGTCCGCCCTAAAGGGATCGCCGCCATCCGCGAGCGTCTGCTGGCGCGGAGCCGCGGTCGCACCACACGGCGCCGACCCGCGCGCGTCATGCGGCCGCCCGTGCTGGCCGTGGCTCCCGTGGCCGCCCTGGCGCTGGTCGGGGTGGGCGCCGGACTGATGTACCTGTTCGACCCGAGGCTGGGCCGACGCCGCCGGGCGCTGCTGCGCGACAAGGCCGCGAAGGCCCTCCACCTCACGACGCGCCGGATGCCGGAACGCATCGAGCATCGCGCCCGGTACATGGCCGGGCGCCTGCACGGCATCGAGCACGAGGCGGTGCATCAGGTCGAGAGCCTGCTGCATCCGTCCGGCCCGGAGGCGGACAACGTCACGCTGGCTCAGCGCGTGCGGTCGGAGATTTTCGCGCCCGCGGACATCCCCGACGGCGCCATCAACGTCGACGCCTACGAAGGCATCGTGACCCTGCGGGGGCAGTTGCCGACGCGCGAGATGATCGACCGCGTGGTGCGGATGGCCCAGCGCGTCGAGGGCGTGCGCGACGTCCGCTGCCTGCTGCACACGCCGGGCACGCCGGTGCCGGCGCACTGAGCGGCGGGGCGCTATCGACCTCTGCGCCGTGCGGCGGACGCGAGTCCGCCGTGAAGGGGCCTTGTTATACTTCGGCGGGCCCTTAGCTCAGCCCGGCAGAGCAGCGGACTTTTAATCCGTCGGTCCAGGGTTCGAATCCCTGAGGGCCCACCAAGATTTCGAATCTAATTGAATCTGATCTTAGCCTTACCTCGTTTGCGTTGGTTCCAACCTGGTTCCAACTCTGCTGAGGGAATACCCGGCCAACAGGCTCCGGCTGGCCTCCGAGTCTTAACGCATTTCCCCAGCGTAACTTCCGACTAGGGATGTTTGAGCCGCGCCTCTTCGCGTTGGTGCCAATCTTTCCAGCGGCGGAAGGCATCGTTGGCCAACCGTACCCATGCCGGATTGCGCTCCGACGCGCGTACTTCTTCGCCGAGGAAGACCAGGAGTCGATAACCGGTGTCGAGCAAATATCCAAAGGCTGCTCGCGCGCGATTCAAGTCGAAAGCGCTTATTCGATACTGTCCGCCAGGGTCAACGTTCTTGTTGGCGCGGATGATCACCTTCGCCGGAGCATTTCACCCATCGCTTCGGCCGCCTCTTCCTGATCCGGCGTGGGGGCCCTAACCACGCAGGACCTGAGCGAGTTCGCGGTGGCGGCAACGTGCGTCGGCAACCGCGTTCACACGCCGGCGTCCCTGGGCCCGGCGTCCGCGAACCGCTCCGGCGCTTGCTCGAACTCCCAGCGGCACCCGGCAGAGCAGAAGTAGACGGTGCGCCCCTGATGGGTGAGCGTCACCGCATCTTCGGCCTCCACGGTCATGCCGCAAACCGGGTCGCGGGCGAGCTGGCCGATCTCCCGGAAGCGCCCGTCCTCGAGCCAGAGAACGCGGTCGGCCACCTCGCGCACGCGCTGGTCGTGGCTCACCACGACGACGGCGCGGCCATCGCTGTGCGCCAGGTCTCGCAACAGATGCATGACCTCACGGCCGCGTATCGAGTCCAGGTTCGCGGTCGGTTCGTCAGCCAGCAGCAGCCGCGGCTCGTTGGCGAGGGCGCGGGCAACCGACACTCGCTGCTTCTCGCCGCCCGACAGGTCACGGGCGCGGAAGTTCAGCCTCGCGCCCAGTCCACGGGCTTTCAACAGGCTTATAGCGCGGGCGCGCGCGGCTCCGCCTGGCTTCCCCGCCATGTTCAGCACGAGTTCGACGTTCTCCTGCACCGTCAGCGTCTCCCACAGGTTGAACGACTGGAAGATGAAGCCGACGCTGGTACGCCGCACGGGCGCCAGCTCGGCCTCGCTGAGACGGGTGATGTCGACGCCGTCGATCCAGATGGAGCCGCTTGTGGGTCTTAAGAGGCCGCCGAGCATCGTCAGCAGCGTGGTCTTGCCCGATCCGGAGGGCCCCATAATGAGCGCCAGTTCGCCCGAGCGCACAGAGAGATCCACGCCATCCACCGCCCTCACGGCGCTCTCTCCCTGGCCGAAGACCCTGGTCACGCCCGTCGCGCTAAGGATGACGCCTTGCAAGGAGTCCATGATTCACGCCCTGAACACGCTGGCCGGATCGATAGAGTTGATGCGGCGCACAGGCACGAACGACGCAAGAACCGCCATCAACACGGCTCCCGCGAGGACGCCTGCGATGTCCAACATCCGGAACTCCGTCGCGAACTCCGGCACCGCCTCGATCGCCAGGCGGGCGACGCCAAGGGCGCCGAGTACACCGACAACGAAACCCGCGGACGTGAGTATCGCCGCCTGCGACAGCACCACCCGGTAGAGGAACCCGGCGGAACCACCCACAGCTTTCATCACTCCGAACTCACGCGTCCGCTCGATGGTCGCCGTATAGATCGTCAGACCGACCACGGCGGCTCCCACGACGAAGCCTATCCCCACGAGGATGGAGATGACCGGCAGGAACGTCTCGTCCATCTCCTTGCGTATCGAGTCCGCCATCTCGTCCTTCGTCAGGACGTCGAGCGCCGGGTCCGACGCGACGATAGCGTTCTCGACTGCCTCTGGATCGGCGTCCTCCTCTACGATCACCATGCCGTATGTGACGACGTCGTGGACGCCGAAGATACGCCTGGCGTCGGTGAAGTTAACGAACACGTACTGAAAGAGAATCTCAGGGCTGCGCGAGTTCACGCGATCGACCGTGAGCGACACATCGCCGAAAGACGCCGAGTCACCGGGATCGAGGCCGGTCATGCGTTGCAGCGTCTCGTCGATGATCATCGCGCCCCTTGGTGGAGCGTAGTGGTTGCGAAGTCCGGCAGAAACGGCGTCTTCCGGCAAGTCAAGAGCCATTAGCCGACCGTCCGTTCGCTTGCCTTCGACCTCGAATTGCATCTGGCGCGCCAGCACGGGCACGATCGCCGCCACACCGGGTATATCTTCAAGACTGTCAAGCCTCGGCTCCTCGATGAGCGAGACCGAATGGAAAGGATCGCTGGTACCGTCCTGGACCACCCATAGCGCGCCTGGCATTTCGCGGAACGTCTGGCCGGTGCGGCTCATGCCGCGGTACAGCGCTAACACGATGAGAATCAGCAGCACCGCGAAAGCGACGCCCGCGACGGAAATCGCGAAGCGTCCCTTCTCGGCGAACAGGTAGCGGCGTGCTACCGGCACGGTCACGGGTCACCTCTTGAGATACTTGCGGAGAACGTCGACCACTTCGTCGACGCGCTCGCTATGGCCCGACCGCAGTCCTTCGGCCACGCAACCCTTGACGTGGTCCTCCAGCAGGAGCATAGCCACGGAGTCCGACGCCGCCTGCATCGAGGCGATCTGCTGCAGGATGTCGATGCAGTAGCGCCCCTCCTCGACCATGCGGGCGATGCCGCGCACCTGACCTTCGATGCGCCGCAGGCGCTGGAGGAGGATCTCTCTGTCGGCGCCGTAGGAGTTGGAGTTCGTCCGGTTCACAGCCATGATTATAGGGATAGGGAGTACCCCTATCAAGTGCCAGGTGGACTGCTGGAGGGCACGCCCATCGGCCCGGGCAATGTGGGGTGCCAGCACGCGCTGACAACTGCCGATCGCAACACGCGGGAGAGGCGGCGGCCAGTGCCTACGCCGGCGGCCCATCGAAGTCGGCCACCAAGACGGTGGCGCAAGGGTCGATGACGCTCTCCGGCACCCGGATAGTCAACTCCCCAAGCGGGTCCGCGTTTACCAGCCGGTCGACTATGGAGCACCGGGCCGTGAACGACAGCTCCTCCCCGGTGGAGAGGGCGCGCACCGCCCGCACCCGCCCTATCCGCACGCCGCGAACGGTCACCGCGTCGTACGGGCGCATCAGCAGGTGCAGATAGAGGCGGCCGCCACGGTGCGTCGACGGGCCGTAGAACTGCCAGGGCTCCAGCCCGGGCGCCGTGCTGGTGATGCCCTCGCCGTTGCGGGACATCCACGCCGCGAGCGCCTCCAGGCGCTCCACGGCCTCCGGCTGGAGCCGCCCGTCGCCCATCGGACTGACGTTGAGCAACAAGTTGCCGCCTCGGCCGGCTACCTCGCACAGCGTGTGGATGATCTGGCGCACCGGCTTGAATTCCGTGTCGTCCGCGTTGTAGCCCCAGCTCTCGTTCAGCGTCAGGCACACCTCCCACGGCCGGCCTGGCGGCTCATGCGGCACGAACTGCTCCGGCGTCGCGAAGTCACCGAAGCCGGTAAGCCGGTCATTCACCAGTATCTCCGGTTGCAGCTCCCGCACCACCGCCATCAACTCGGCGGCCCGCCACTGCTCGGGCGTACGCTCCCAGCCGCCGTCGAACCAGAGAACGTCGATGCGCCCGTAGTTAGTCAGCAGCTCCCTCACCTGGGCGAACAGATACTCCACGTAGCGCGGCCAGCGCTCCGGAACGGCCGGCTTCCCCCAGGGCAAACGGTAGGGCTTGTCCGCCTCGCCAAAGGCCGGGTAGTCAGGGTGGCTCCAGTCGCTGAGCGAGTAGTACAGCCCCACTCGCAGCCCCTCGGCCCGCATCGCCTCCACGAACTGCGCGACGACGTCGCGTCCGTATGGCGACCGCATGACCGTGTAGTCCGAGTGGCGGGTGTCGAACATGGCGTAGCCGTCGTGATGCTTCGCCGTCAGCACGGCGTAGCGCATCCCTGCGGCCTTCGCGAGCCTGGCCCACTCCTCCGGGTCATACGCCCGAGGGTC
>JBBITS010000045.1:0-4372 GCA_037440665.1 Chloroflexota bacterium | reverse complement strand
GGCAGCGCTGGCGTGATATTCGGCCACCGGCACCGCCGGGCAGCGCGGCAGAGCCGCCACGCCACCCACCAGGGGCCACGAAAGCTCGATCCCCTGCTGCGATACGTGGCCCCAGTGGACGAACATTCCCAATCGGGCCGTGTCGAACCAGTTACTCATGGCGATGTCCGGCAGTATAGCCCAGCGCCCGCGATGCGAGCGCGTGGCGGCCTCCGGCGCGGCCGAGATCGCGAGGCAGATGGAGGGATTAACACCGTCACGCTGTTCTGGACTACCCTTGTTCCCGTAACCCGCGCCGGGCCGCGCCGGGGAAGATATCCATAAGGCCCTCGGTACGAGCGAGCCAGGCAAGGAGGACCACGCAATGAAGGGACGCATCGCAATTGCCCTGGCGGCGTTGGCGCTACTGACGCCGCTCGCCGCCGGTCCCGCTACCGGCCGCGCGCAGGCGCCCGCCATCGACCCGGCCGACTTCCAGGCGACCATCGACAACCCTCTCTTCCCGCTGTCCTCACTCGGACCGAAGCTGTTCCTCGGCGAAGAACGCGATCCCGACACGGACGAGGTCGCGGAAACACGGCTCGAATCGCGCGTCCTGCCCCAGACCACGACCGTCGCGGGCGTGACGGTGACCGTGCTCGAAGAGAAGGCGTACGTCGATGGCGAGCTGGTGGAGGTAGCGCTCGACTACTTCGCCCAGCACCGCGACGGCAGCGTCTACTACTTCGGCGAGCGCGTGGACAACTATGAGGACGGCGTCCTCAAGGACCACGAAGGCCAGTGGCTGGCCGGCGAGGGCGAGAACCAGCCGGGGATCATCATGCAGGCCCACCCGCAGGCCGGGCAGACCTACAGCCAGGAGAGCGCGCCGGGGATCGCCGAAGACAAAGCGACGGTGGTGTCCGTCAACGAGAGCATCACCGTGCCCACGGGTTCGTACACGGGATGCCTGAAGACGAAGGACTTCAGCCCGCTCGAGCCGGGCGTCGAGGAGTTCAAGCACTACTGTCCGGGCGTGGGCCTCGTGCGCGAAGAGGGCGCGAACGAGTTCCTGGAGCTGGTGGAGATCAGCCCAGCGCCTGCGCCGTCCCCGACGCCAGCGCAGACACCGAGCACACAGGGCGTCGTTGCGCCCCGCACCGGCGACGGATCGGGGCAGTCTACGGAGGGTCCTGGCGCCGGGCTGTGGTGGTTGGCCGCCGCGGGAGGAGCGTCTCTGCTCGCCCTTGGCGCCGGTCTACGCCGCCGCAGGCGCTCGTTCGATTGATCGTCTCGGCTGCCGATGTATGATGGCGGCCTGTACGCCGCCTCTCAGGGAGGAGACCTGAACATGCCACACTATCTGCTACAGGTCAGCTACACGCCCACAGCATGGGCGGCGATGGCGAAGAAGCCCCAGGACCGGCTGGAAGCCATCCGCCCGGCCGTCGAGAAGCTGGGCGGCAAGGTCGTCACTGGCTACCTCGCCTTCGGCGACTACGACATCGTCGCGATCCTCGAGATGCCCGACAACGTGACGGCCGCGTCCTTCTCCATCGCCGCGGCGGCGGGCGGCGCCTGCGCCAAGGTGAAGACGACGCCGCTCATGACGACGAAGGAAGGGATCGCGGCGATGAGGAAGGCAGGCGCGTCTTCCTACAAGCCGCCCACGGCCAGGGCCCCTGCGCGAAAGCGCCGCTAGAGGCTGGCGAGGCTAGCCCGCCCCGAAGTTCGGTGCTGGCCCGCTACGCCGGCTTCACGCCCGTCGTCTCGCGAACGAACGCCGCCTCCTCTGCGTCGTAGGGCGTTCCGTCCGCGTGCAGGACGTCGTGGAACCACACGTGGCTCTCGCCGGTCCACGAGATGTGCGTCTGGCTCTTGCCGTTGACCAGACCCCAGTTGTAGCAGCCCACCCGCTCGCGCTTAAAGATCGGGAGGTGGGTGCGGAACTTGCTGCCCCGCGTGCGCGCCATGTACTCGGTGCAGATCAGCGGGCGGCCGTGGCGGCGGAGCCGCTCGATTAGCGTCAGCAGCCGCTCTTCCGTCTAGTAGCAGTGGAACGTGACGACGTCGGAGAGGTCCGCGAGGCGCGCGTTGATCTCGCGGTCGGAAAGCCAGAGGCCGGCGGTCAGCGGCTGTTCGGGGCCGGCGGACCTCGCCCACTGGAACGCGAGGTCAAGTAGCTCCAAGTGCAGCGGCATGCTCTCAGCCCGGCGCTTCATGGCCTCGACCATCGCCGCCCCACGCTCCGCTTCCGGCAGGCCCTGAGCCGGAAGGAAGCCGTTGGTGACCTCGTTGTACAGGTCCCACGCCAGCACGCGGGGGTCAGAGCCGAACGCGCCGACCATGCCCTTCACGTACGCTTCGAGCCTGGGGTACGCCAAGCGGGAGGCGATGACCGAGTGACCGGGCGATTGCAGCCAGCGCGAGTTGTGGCGTCCCTGCGCCGGTTCCGGCTGTGGCCCCAGCTTCGCGCCGTCGTGCCAGCAATCATCGAACAGCACGAGCATCGCGCGGATGCCGTGGCGCGCGGCGATGCCGAGGAAGGCGTCGATGCGGCCGGCGAAGGCGCGCGGCTCCGCGTCCCAGAGCAGGTCGTGGAGGAAGACGCGGACGGTGTTGAATCCGAGGCTCTGCGCCCATCCCAGCTCGCGCTCGATGGTCTCGGCATCGAACGTCTCCGCCTGCCACATCTCGAGCTGGTTTACCGCGGTGGACGGCAGGAAGTTGCAGCCCACCAGCCACGGCTGCTCCGCATACCAGGCGTTGGCTCGCTCGGACGTCCAGCGTTGCGCTTCCAACCGCGCCGCCCCCTTGCTTCGGATCGGCCGTTCATCGCTCTCGCAGCGCCGCCGCGCCTGCATGGCCCAGGTCAGGCGACGCCGCATGATCGTCCTTACTGTGACGCGGGCGGCCAGCCCGGCCACCACGATGTCTGAAACGCCTCCCTGTTTTCGAGCACGAAAAGACCCGGGGTTCCGCGTTCTTCAAGGAAACCCTTACCCTCCTCCGGACCCAGGATGAGCGCCGTTTTCGCGAAGACGTCGGCCTCGGTCGCCGTCAGCGCGACCACCGACACCGAAGCGACGCCGTTCTCAGCCGGCTGTCCCGTGCGCGGGTCGATCAGGTGGTGGTACATACGCCCGGCACGCCGCCAGCGGCGGATGACGGTCGTCGACGTCGCCAGCGCCTGCCCGCGCAGCCGCAGCAGGCTGATGTCATCGTCCGGGTTGAACGGGTCAGCGACGCTCACCAGCCAGCCGTCGCCATCGGGGCCGTTGCCCTCGGCGTAGATGTCGCCGCCAGCGTTGACGAGGAAGTCGCACGCGGGGCGCAAGACGGCCGCCGCCAGGTCGACGGCGAAGCCCTTACCGATGCCGCCCAGATCGATGCGCATCCCCTCGGGCAACTCGACGGTCAGCCGCGCCAGGTCGAGGCGCACGGCAGCGAACTTCGGACGCCTGTACGCCGCGGGCGCGGGCAGCGGACTGCTGTCTTGCTCAAGGGCCTCGAACGACCGGTCGTAGCCCAGGGCTTCGAGGTCCGCCAGGACCGACGGATCGAAGACGCCCTGCGTCGCGTCGTGCATACGGAGGGCGGCAGCGAGAGCGTCGAACAGTACTTGCGAGACCCGTTGCTCGCCGCCGCCCGAGGCATTCAGTTTCGACAGATCGCTGTCCGCAGAGAAGCGGCTGAGGCGGCGCGCGACGTCGTGAAACAGCGTCTCTGCCTCGGCGAGCAGCGACGCCGGGCGGGGGTCAGTGGCCAGCAGCTCCACGTCAGTGTTCATCGCACGGAACCGGCGCGCGAGCTTCACGTTGCCCCACGAAAGCGGAGCGCCTCGCCCGTCACCAGCGTCGCGAGTGGCGGTCATTGCGCCCACATCCTACCCTCCTCCGCCCGCCCACGGGCGTTTCCACGGACTTACCCCTCGCGCTCGACGTAATAGCGTAGGCGCACCGGCGGTGCCGGTGTATGCTGGCGACGGTGGCAACAGCAACCCCGCAGGCTCCGTTCTCCCTGCCCCCGCGACCGTCCGCGCGGCCCTCGCGATCGGATACCATAACGGCGACGCCCGAAGCGCAGGCGCGGCACGGCGCTCGCCCAGGCCAGTCGCCTTCGGAGACTGGCACCTTCACCGGCGCGCTCGCGAGACTGCGCAGCGCCGGATTCGCCGGCAGGCGGGCCTTCATCGCGGCAAGGCAGGCCCGGCGGCGGGCGCCCCAGACGAACATGCGGGATGGGTCGATGACATCCGAATCCAACGTCCAGCAGTTCCCTCGGCGGCAGCCGGAAGGCGAGGCGCTGGCAGAGGCGCTGCGCTCCATCGCCGAAGCCCTCGACCGCGCCGAGCGCCTTCTGGCGCAGGCCGAGGCCGGGCAGGCGAAGCCAC
>JBBITS010000044.1:0-13880 GCA_037440665.1 Chloroflexota bacterium | reverse complement strand
AGGAGTCGCGTTCCTCGACGTCACTAAGCGGGTGACGGCCGAGGAGCGGCTGACCGAGGCCAACGAACAACTGCGCGCGCTGGTGGAATCGTCGCCTCTCGCGATCGTCTCCATCGACCTGGCCCGTGTTGTGCGCACATGGAGCCGCGCTGCCGAGAGTCTGTTCGGGTGGACGGCGGAAGAGGTCATCGGCAAGCCGTATCCCATCGTACCGCCTCATCTGCAGACCGAATTCGACGTGTTCTTCGCGCGCGCCTTGGCGGGCGAGGAGTTGCCGTACCTCGAGATGAAGCGCATGCGGAAGGACGGCGCCCTGCTGGACGTGCTCTCGAGCGTCGCCCCTCTGCGCGATGCGGAAGGCAACGTCGCGGGTATGGTCGCCGTGATTGCCGACATCAGCGGCCGCAAACGGGCGGAGGAAGCGCTACAGCGGGCGAACGAGCAGTTGCAGACCCTGGTGGAATCGTCGCCTCTCGCGATCATCTCTCTGGATCGAGACATGAAGGTGATCACGTGGAACCGGGCGGCGAGCGCTGTCTTCGGCTGGAAGGCGCGGGAAGTGATCGGCGAGCCTCTGCCCATAGTGCCGTCTCACCTGCAAGAGGGCTTCAGCGTGCTTATGGATCAGGTGCTTCGGGGGAAGGCCCTGCCGCCCGCGGAGACTCAGCGCGAGCGGAAGGACGGCTCGTTGATCGACGTCATGGTGGCTTTCGCACCGCTGCGGGACGCAGCGGGTAGCGTCGTGGGCGCCATCATGGTCGTGGCTGATATAACCGAGCGCAAGCGGGCCGAGGAAGCGCTGCGCGACAGTGAGGAACGTCTGCGTACCGTCGTCACCAGCGCGCCCATCGTTCTCTGGTCGGTGAATCGCAAGGGCGTTTTCACGTTTGCCGAGGGACGGGGCCTGCCTGTGCTGGGGCTCGACCCCGGCGCCGTCAATGGCCGGTCCATCGAGGAGGTATACGGCGATCAGCCCGTCCTCCTGAAACACGCGCACTGCGCGCTCAGGGGCGAAGAGGTGACGGCGACGGTCGAGGTGAACGGACGCTTCTTCGACGTTCACTGCGCGCCGCTGCGGGACGAGCGCGGGAAGGTGAACGGCGCAATCGGCGTCGCTTCCGACGTCACCGAGCGGAAGCAGGTCGAGGATGCGCTGCGGGACAGCGAGGAGCGCTACCGCGATCTGGTCGAGAACGCCATCGACGTCATTTTCACGCGGGACATGGAGGGCCGTTTCACATCGATCAACAAGACCGCGGAGCAGTTGACCGGCTACAACAGGGATGAGGTCATCGGAAAGCGCGTTTCAGAGATTCTCTCCCCGGGCCACAACGAAACATCCGGGCGCATGCTCGCCAGGAAGCCTTCTGACACCGGGCAGGCGACCTACGAGGTCGACATCGTCACCAGGAGCGGGCAGCGGATACCCCTCGAAGTCAGCACGCGGCTGATCTACGAGGGCGGGCGGCCCGTGGGCGTGCAGGGCATCGGCCGCGACGTCAGCGAGCGGCGCCGGGCCGAGGAGGCCCTGCGCCAGACCGATGCCCGTTACCGGTCGCTCGAACAGGGCACAGGCGAACTGATCTGCGAGGTCTCGTCCGAGGGCCGGTATCTGTACGCCAGCCCGAACTACCAGGGCGTGCTGGGCTATAGGCCGCAGGAACTCATCGGCAGCGACATCCTCGATCTAGTTCACCCGGAGGATCGCGACGCGGCAGGTGTCGAACTCATGCAGGCGCTGGCGGAGCACTCGTCCGGCGGCCTCACCTTGCGGTACCAGCACAGGAACGGCGAATGGCGTTGGTTCGATAGCAGAGGCGCGGCCTTCCGCTCAGTCGATGGCGGCTGGCGCGTCGTCGTCGTCTCGCGCGACGTCACTGAGAAGCGGCGGGCGCAGGAATTGGAGGCCCAGCTCATCGCGGCTCAGATGAATGAGCAGATGAAGACGAACCTGCTGAGCACGGTGTCCCACGAGCTGCGCACGCCCCTGGCGGCCATCCGCGGCTACGTTACGACGATCCTGGAATACGGCGACCGGCTGGGTCCGGAAGAAGCGGCGAGCTACCTGCGGAGCGCCGACGAGTCGGCGCAGCATCTCGAACAGCTCATCGGCGACCTGCTCACCATGTCGCGCATCGAGGCCGGCGGCCTGCCGCTGGAGCGCCAGCCGGTGAAGATCGGCGCGATCATCGGCGAGGCGCTGGAACCTCACCGGGCCGTGGCGGGCGGGCGCGAGTTCAGGGTAAAGGCGCCGCGGCGGGACATCGAGGTGGAGGCCGATCCTTTGCGCCTGCGCCAGGTGCTGAACAACTTGATCGACAACGCCACCAAGTACTCACCGCGAACCGAGCCTGTTTACATAGCGGCTGACCGTACACTTAAGGGCGAGGTGATGGTGACGATCAGAGATCGTGGCAAGGGCGTGCCGGCCGAGGAGCTGGAGAACATCTTCGGGCGCTTCCACCGGGTGAGAACAGCCGACACAGCGCGGATCAAGGGCACGGGGCTGGGGCTGGCAATCTGCCGCGGCATCATCGATGCGCATGGTGGCCGCATCTGGGCAAGCCTGCCGGAGGACGGCGGGTTCCAGGTGTCGTTCGTCCTGCCCAGGGCCAGCGGTGAACGGAGCGAAGGGCGCGAGAAGCGCCGGCAGAGAGCATCGGCATGAATGGACGGCGCATCCTTGTAATCGAGGACGACCCCGACATCCAGCGCTTCATCACCACTGTGCTCAAACTGGAAGGGGCGCAGGTTGTCGTGGCCACGCGCGGGAACGAGGGCCTCAGCCTCATCGCGGCGGACGATCCGTTCGACCTGATCATTCTCGATCTGGCGCTGCCCGACATCACCGGGTGGGACGTGCTAGACAGCCTGAAACCGGCGTTCCGGCAGAAGGGGCACTGCCCCGTGGTGATCTTCAGCGCCAGTGCCGACATGCAAAAGCGGGAGAAAGCGCTGAAGATGGGCGCTGCCGGTTACATAGTCAAGCCGGTAGGGGCGCGCGAACTGGTCAAGCGCCTGACGGAGCACATCGGCGCGCCGGTCAGGGATTGAGTAGGGGGCGGGTCTCGGGTCCACCCCCCACCAGCCAGTGGTCACGTTGTTCCGGCGGGCGTCCGAAGCCGGTAGCCCACGCCTGTGAGGGTCTCGACCAGCAGGCCGCCTTCCAATTCCAGCTTCTGCCGCAGGCGGCTCATGGTTACCCTCAGCACGTGGTGCGACCCTACGTATTCCGATCCCCATACCCGCTCGAGGATCTGGTCGTGCGTCAGCACGCGGTTCTGGTTGCGCACCAGGTATGCCAGCAGGCTGAACTCGGTGCGCGACAGCGTCAACTCATCGCCGTTCAACTCAATGACGTGGCGGCGCTCGTCTACGATGAGCGGCCCGGCGACCAGGCGCTGCGGGCTTGGGGTCTCGACACGGGCCCGGCGCAGCACGGCCTTGACGCGGGCCACGAACTCGCTCGTCCCGAACGGCTTGCGGACGAAGTCGTCGGCGCCGGCCTCCAGGGCGAGGGCGGCGTCCGATTCGTCGGAGAGAGCGGTGAGGACGATGACAGGCACGTCGGACATCTGGCGGATCTCCCGGCAGACGCTCAGGCCGTCCATCTCGGGCATTGTGACGTCGAGGATCACGAGGACTGGATTAAGCTGCCCGAAGAGGTTCAGGGCGCTACGGCCATCCTGGGCCGTTACCGGGAAGAAACCGTTGAGCTGAAGAATTCGTGAAACGATGTTCAGTATGCTCTGGTCGTCATCGGCGACAAGGACAGCCAGAGCGCCGCGCTTGGCTGGCGAGGTCATGTGACGGCTCCTGGGCTTCGGCCTCCCCCGAACAAGGACGCTTCTAATCTTACCATAATGATCAACGCCTGCCCCCTGCCATCAGGCTAGGGCTGCGCCTGCCGGATGGCGGAGCGGCCGTGGATTCCTGTTACCGCGCTGTTACCGCCCTGAGACGCCGCTGGTATGTGCTCCTCCCCCTGTGAGATATCGCCGTAACGATGGTCGCCGATGATGCTACTGGACGAGGGAAGACCCCCGAAGAAACAGGAGTGGTCCCCCAGGGTCCTGAGAGGGAACACGTGGCGGGGGAAGACAACAAGAGGAGCGGGGAAATGAACGCGCAGCGCCGGGCGGTAGCCCAGTGCCAGAGCCAGGAAGAACTCATTACCAGTTGTATGCCCCTAGTGAAGTATTTCGCCAGGAGGCTGGTCCCGTCCAACGCGCCGCTGGGCTACGAAGACGCTGTCAGCGATGGCTACGTGGGCCTCGTGCAGGCCGCCCAGGCCTTCCAGCCGGAGAAGGGCATCAGCTTCGCTACGTTCGCCTCGGTGCGCATCCGGGGCGCCATTATCGACGCGCTGCGCAAGTCGACGCCGACCGCACGCCAGGCCCAGAGCCGTCTGCGCGAGTACGACCGCGCGCGCGCCGAGCTGTCGCTGGCTCTGGGACGCGAGCCGGACGACATCGAGATCGCCGCCCGCCTGAACATCGACCGCACGCAGATCGACCGCTACCAGAACGGCGGCGGCGTCCGTACCGTGCCGCTGGACGGCGTTCTGGATGCCGCCGAGACGTCGGCCGGCGCCGATGACTCGGCCGAGGACATCGCCATCGCCAACCTCGAGGCCAGCCGCCTGCGCCGCGTGGTCGTGCTGCTGCCCGAGCGGGAGCGGGAGATCATCCGCCGCCGCTACGCCGAGGGCGACACTCTGGAAGACATTGCCCGCGAGATCGGCGTCTCGACCTCGCGCGTGTGCCAGATCCACAAGCGGGCGCTCAGGCGGCTGCGCGAGCTGATGGAGCAGCCGGGCGAGCCGGCTGTGGCGTAGAGGGGGCAAGAGGCGCCGGCCCGCCCGGCCAGGCGGAGCAGGCCGAGCGCGCCATTCAACATGATCAGACACCTGTCTATCCGGTTCTTCGCCATCGGCGCCATCGTCGTCATGCTGCTATCGACGGTGGCGCTGGGCTGCGCGTCATACTGGAACTCGCAGCAGGTCGCGAAGGCGAAGGACCGCCTCGATCAGACGACTGACCATCTGGTCGAGATGGAGGAAGCGCGAAGTCTGCTCAGCCTCGAATCCCTCGCCGGGTTCGCCTACCTTGTCATGCGGGAGCCCGATCACTTGGATGCTTTCCGCGACGTGTCGGCATCTGTCGACGAGTCGCTGGTTCACTTGCGCCGGGAGAAGGCGGCGGAGAACGACCTGCAGGGCGCGGAAATCGCCGGGGCGCTGGCGGAACGCCACGCTGACCTCGTCCGGGCCTTTGAAGATCAGGTCGTGAACGCAGACGTCGAACCCGCAACACCGCCGGCCGATGTACTGGGCCATGGACTGCAGGTCGGTGTGACCGCTCTCTTTGACGACCTGTCCAGACTCAGAGAGAACGAACGCGCCGATTTCGACGCGGCGCGGGCCGCGCTGGAAGACGCCAGAGAGTGGTCGGTCAGGACCGTCTGGGCGTTGGCAGCCTTCGGCGCGGCGATCATGCTGGCCGGCTCGATAGCGGCGCTGTCCTGGGTCATAGCGCCGCTCGAACGCGTGTCGCGGGCGGCCCGCGCTATCGCCTCCGGCGACATGACGGCGCGCGCGCCCGTCGGCGGCATGGCCGAGGTGGCCCACCTCGGCGCCGACGTGAACGCCATGGCCGAGTCCCTCATCCGCCACTCCGAGGAGCTGAACGCTTATATCTCCAAGAACCTTGAAGAGCGCACCGTCGAACTCGAAGCCGTGAACGAACGGCTGCGCTTCACGCAGTACTCGGTCGATCACTCGGCGGATCCCGTAGTCTGGGCCGACATGCAGGGGCGTGTCGTAGCGGTCAACGAGGCCGCATGCTCCCAGCTCGGCTACACCAGCGACGAGTTGCTAGCCATGACCGTGCACGACTTCGTCGCCGACTTCCCCGCGGAGGAGCGCGAAGGCCGCTTCGCCCTGCTGCGCCAGATCGGATCGATTACGACGGAAGCCACGCACAGAACCAGGGACGGGCGTTTGTATCCGGCGGAGGTGACTGTCAACCTGGTCGAGTTTGGCGGGAACGAGTACGTGTGCGCGTTCATCCGCGACATCACGGAGCGCAAGCGTGCGGAGGAGGCGCTGCGTCTGACGCAGTTTTCCGTTGACAGCGCCGCCGACGCTATCTTGTGGGTCGATAGCGACGCCAGGTTCACGTACGTGAACGAAGCAGCGTGCCGGTCGCTTGGCTATACGCGCGACGAGCTGCTTTCCCTTACGGTTCACGACATCGACCCGCTGTACCCGCGCGATGCCTGGGCCGAGGCCTGGGCCGAGTTGACGCGCAAGGGGTCGCTTCACCTGGAGTCGCGGCACCGCCGCAAGGACGGGACCGTCTTCCCGGTCGAAGTGAGGGCCAATCTGCTGCGATTCGGCGACGAGGAGCTGAACTGCGTGTTCGTGCGCGATATCACCGACCGCAAGATGGCTCAACGTGCCCTGGAAGCGCGGGCCCGGCAGCTCGAGCGCGTGAATAAGCGCCTCGTCCGGGCGCGCGACGAACTGACGAGGACGGCGAAGCAGCTTGCGGAGAAGTCCGATCAGCTTCAGTACTTGCTGGAAGCGGAGCGCGAGCACGGCCGCCGCGATCCGCTAACGGGCCTGCTGAACCACCGCGCGATAAGCGAGGAGATCAGGAACGCGGCCATCGCCGTCGAGGGCCGTTTTGCAGTCGCCATGGCCGACGTGGAAGGCATGAAGGCGATCAACGACACCTATGGGCACCAGGCCGGCGACTCGGTTCTGGTCGCGGCGTCGTGGGCACTGTCGCGGCACGGCGTGGTGGCCGGACGCTATGGTGGCGACGAGTTTATCGTGCTCCTGCCGGGCGCGGACCGCCAGCAGGCCGAAGCCTACCGCAATGCCGTCGCCACCGAACTGGCGAAGTTCGGGCTGACCGATCCCGCGAGCGGCGCCAGTATCCCCATCTCGCTCACCATCGGTCTAGCCGTCTACCCTGACGAAGCGTCGACGGTGGATGACCTCATCAGGCTTTCGGACAGCGCCATGTACGCGGCGCGCAGGCTGCGGCCCATCGGCCCGGGCGGCAAGAGGCTCCCACGCGGCCTGGGCGACGAGCGCGCGGCGAAGATGGTCGGCGAACTGGTGCCGCTGCTGACCGCACCGGGCGACCTGGATGAAAAGCTGCGCCTGGTGGCGCACCGCCTTTCGGTGGGCGCGGGATACGACGCGGTTAACGTCTTCCTGTTCAGTCCGGCTTCGGGCGCATCCGCTACTACGAACGTGTTTGCCCGCGCGCCCGAGGAGCTTGTCGACGCGTGGCGTCAGCTCGAGCGGCTGCACAGCATGGAACACCCACTGAACCGGGCGCTCGTCGCCTCAGGACGCCCCATCATCCTCGATGACCCGCAGAATGATCCGCGAGTTGTTCCCGAGCAGAGGAAGATCCTCAAGGCGGCGGGCCTGCGTTCTGCGCTCATCGCGCCGATGACGTGGGAGGGCGAGCTAATCGGCACGCTTTCTGTCGCCAGCAAGAGCGAGGCCGCCTTCAGCACGCGCGACGCCCGGTTCATCATGGCCGTGGCTACTCAGGTAACGGCCATCGTGCGGATGGCTGCGCTGGTTGAAGAGCTTCAGCGCACGTCCGAAGGCCTCGCGCAGGCGCACTCCGACACCGTGATGATGCTGGCGGCCGCGGCCGAGGCGCGCGATCATGTCACCGGCCAGCATCTGCACAACATCCGCGCGCTGACCGAAGCGCTGGCGAGGGAATTGGGCTACGGGGACGAGGACGTGCGCGCCATCGGGCTCGCCAGCGTGCTGCACGACATCGGCAAGATCCGCGTGCCCGACGGCGTCCTGTCCGACAATGGGCCGCTGGGCGCGGACTCGTGGAGCGTGATGAAGCAGCACACCGTCTGGGGCGGCGAGCTGCTGGAAGGCAAGCCTGGCTTCGAACTCGCTACGTCGGTCGCCCGCTGCCACCACGAGCGCTGGGATGGCGGCGGCTACCCGGCCGGTCTTAAGGGCGAGGAAATACCTGAGGCTGCTACCATAGTCTCGGTAGCGGACGCCTTCGACGCCATGACCAGCCACCGCCCCTACCGGTCGCGGGTAAGCATCGATGAGGCCGTGGCGGAGATCGCCGCCCACGCGGGCACGCAGTTCAGCCCGAAGGTGGTTCAGGCGCTAGTACGTCTTCACAAGAGGGGAGCGCTTCCCGCAGTGCGCCACAATGGTCACGCGCACGAGGACGCGAGAAGCACCGAGGCTGCGTAGGCTCCTGTCGAGTTCGATCGTGACGGCTGTGGTGGCTCTGGCAAGCCCAGCGAGCCGGGTGGTCATTCCGAGGCCGCCAAAGGCGGACGAGGAATCTCGAAGAGCCGCCTCTGGAGACTGGCGAATCACACGCGCGCTGCGAGCGGGAATGGCAGGGCGAGGAGAACGGGCTGAGGTCGGAACGTTGGCGCTGCAAGGCTAGACCCTTCGGTCCCGCCTATGGCGGGCCCTCAGGGTGACATCGTGCTGGCCCGCGGGCTACAGGTGCTCGCGGTACCAGTCGATGGCTTCCTTCGCCGAGCGCTCTAACGGCTCCCCGCTGTAAATCTCGTAGTGGCGGACGCCCTCGAGGACGACGAGCTTCTTCGGCTCGCCCGCCTTCGCGTAAACCGAGCGGAACTCGCCGGGCGGCGTCACTGTGTCGAGCTCGGCGGCTATCAGGAGCAGGGCGCGGGGCGCGATGCGATCGGCGACGTCCTCCGGGCAGTACTCCAGCGTCGACTCCAGCGTCTCCAGCGTTATCTGCGTCTTCAGGCGGTCGAGGTCTTTCGCCGCGCTCTCGAAGAACGCTTTCGACTCGGCGTCGGCCAGGATCATGAAGGGGTCGACCATCGCGCTCTTGCCGGTGAGCACGCGCTGGCGGCGTTCGTTCGCGATCATCTGGCGGATAGGCGCCGTCTCTTCCGGCGGGCGCTCTCGGATGCGACGGCCGCCGTCGCCGAAGCCCACCTGGGCGACGACGCACTTCGCGCGGGCGTCGACGCCCGCCGTGTAGATGACGTTCGCGCCACCGTAGCTCGTGCCCCAGAGGCCGATGCGTTCGGGATCGACGATGTCCAGCGTCTCCATGAAGGTGATGCTGTTACGGATGTCCTGCACCTGCTCGCGCCAGAGGAGACGCCCGCGCTCGCCCTCGCTCTCGCCGAAGCCGCGGTAGTCGAAGGCCAGGGCGGCGAACCCCGCGGCGGCGAACCGGCGCGCGTAGTCGGGCAGGATCAGCTCCTTGATGCCGGTGAAGCCGTGACAGAGGACGACGCCGGGCAGCCTCGCGCCGGAGGTTGCGCCGCCGGGCGCGTAGAGGACGGCGCTGATCTTCGTTCCTTCGGAGTAGTAGGTGACCGGGCGCTCCATGGGTGTCCTCCTCAGCCGGTTGCTGGCGCGCGGGGCAGCGCGATGATAGCAGAGCGAGGCGCAAGAGGCGCGTCCGCTCCCGCGTCAGAAGTACACCAGGTCGACGAAGATGCCCTTGACGTCCTCGGCGGCGGGCGGGTAGACGGCGGGCGTGAAGATGTTCAGCGACCACGATCTTGACGGCAGGCCGGGGTCGGGCAGCGCGCCGGGCGCTGGCTCGCACATCGTCAGGGCGTCGCGGCCCAGCGCCCGCGCCTCGGCGGCCAGCGAGCGCAACAGGGCGGCGAAGGCGTCCTCGCGGCCGGGCGCCCAACCCCAGTCGAGGACGGCGGCCACGCTGGAGCGTCGTACCTCGCCGGTGGACCTGTCCAGACGTACCTCCGTCACGAGCGCGCCCTCGTCCCATAGCCCGGCCACGGCGACGAGCCTGCCGTCTTCGATCACGCCGCGAAGGCAGTCCGGGCCGTACTGCGGATCCTGCGAGAGGCGCGCGGCGAACGATTCGGCCGTGAAGGGCTCGAAGAACTCCTGGCCCTCGTGCGCGGCGTTGATCAGCGCCACGGTCGCCGAAAGCTGTTCGGGCGGCACTCGCGACGCTGGCGTCGCGGATGCGTCGGCAACCTGGTAGTCGCGAAAGGTCACGGGCACGGACCACTTGCCGCCCCCGCGCCCTCCGAAGGCCATGGAGGCGGCGTTGTTCTCGCCGATGAACCAGTAAGGGGTTTCGGCGCCCTGCTCGCGTCCCCACTTGAGCAACGTGAGCGACAGCGCGCTGGCGACGCCCCGGCGCTGCGCCGAGCGGTGAATCCGGCCCTGGTGTATGTACTGAACCAGCCGCGATTGGCCGCCTATGCGCGCCCTGTGGATGACGCCGGCCACGATACCCACGAGCCGCCCGTCCATCTCGCCCACGACGACGCGGCAGCCAGGATGCAGGCGGTGCCGGGCCAGGAAGTCGGGAGCGCGATCGAAGGCGATTTCGATGTCTCCCATGACCAGAGGGCTCTCCAGTTCGAGCCGGATGAGGGCGTCGTTGTCCTCCGGCGTGGCGTCGCGCACTGTTAGCCCTTCCGGGTGGGGCGGGAACTGGAACGAAGTCGGGCCGGCCATGGCGGACGTAGCATAGCGCTGCCGCAGGACGCGCGACAGGAGGCGCAGAAAATGCTCCGTCTGCCGATAGACGGGGCGCGGGCTTGATGGCAGACTGGCCGGGGGTAGGCGGCGAGCCATAGCCTGCCGACCCTTCTCCGGAAGGAGGTTGCAAGCATGCCCGCCCAAGACTTGCTCACAAAAAGCGGCCGGCTGGCCGCCATCGCTTTGCTCGTAACGGCAACGTTGGTTCTGCCAGCGTGCGGGGGCGGCGATGGTCCGGACTCCGAGGCGACGCAGGAGGTGGAGCCGTCCCCGACGCCGGGGAAGGCATCGGCGGAGAACCTGGCGCAGTCGGTTGTCATGGTGGCGCCGGGCGTGGGCGAAGGTAGCGGCTTCGAGCCCGTTGCGACAGGTTCGGGGACCATTGTGGACACGCGGGGCCACATATTGACCAACTACCATGTCATCAACCCTGACGATGTCGGCCCCTACGACCGCATAGCCATTTACCTGACGGAAGAGGCGCAGGAGCCGCCTGAGCTGGCGTACTTTGCCGAAGTGGCGGCGTGGGACGAGAACTTCGACCTGGCCGTCCTGCGCATCGTGGGGAACCGCAACGGTGTGGAGATCGATCCCGAAGATCTCGATCTCACTCCGGCGGACTTCGGCGACCCCGATGACCTCGAGTTGGGTGACGACCTGATGGTGCTGGGCTACCCGACTATCGGCGAAGGGGCGCTGGAGCTGACTCTGGGCGTGGTCAGCGGGTTTCTATCGTCCGAGGGGCGGCGGGCCGTCTGGATCAAGACTGACGCGCGCATCGCGCCGGGCAACAGCGGCGGCGCCGCGTTCAACGCGGTCGGCAAGCTGGTGGGCGTGCCAACGGCTGTCTTCTACACCGAGGAGTTCGGCGCCGAGGCGTCCGGGCGGGTGCGCCCCATCGATTTCGCCGAGGACCTGATCGAGGACGCGCAGGCGACCAGGCGCACCGTCATTCCGGAGCCCTCGGGACAGGCGGCGCCGGGCCGCGTGGACGTCGACGTCGCCACTGTCTTCGGGGGCGAACCGCCGTTCTTCGCGACCGGCGATCTGGGAGCTGACTTCGTGCTGACGGAGGAGGTCTTTCTTGCCAACGAGGACCGCGCCGCGCTGTACGAGGACCCGGCGGAGGCGCTGCAGTTCTACGAGGAGTTCGGCCGTCTCGGCGGCGTGCGGCGCGTGTACGACAACTTCGAGTCGGCTGCGGAGACCGGCATCCTGGTGATGGCGCAGATCGACCTGTACGAGACGGCGGAAGGCGCGAGCGGCGCGGCGCGCGTCTGCGAGGAGTACGTCGACACGATGTACGAGTTCGTGTTCGACTCCGGCATCGAGTTCTACGAGCCAGAGGACCTGGGCGACCCCGGAATCGCTGACGAGAGCTGCTATTTGCAGGCCGAGGAAGTGGTGGAAGACCCGCAGGAAGCGCCCATCATGTTCGACGCCATCGGCTTCCGGCTCGGTCCGGCGCTGGCGGTAGTCGGCGTGCTGTCCATGCCGGGCAGCGTGACCGAGGAGCAGGTGCAGTCGTTGGCGGCGCTGGAACTCGAAGCGCTGTCGGCCTGGCTCGGAGTCGAAGCGCCGGGAGGCGGCGCCGCGGGCTACGCCAGCCCCGAGGACGCCATCGACGACTACGTAGCCTACTTCGATCTGACCTACGTGGGCGACTGTGAGGGGACCGATCCCGTGACCCAGGCCGGCATGTACTGCTCGCTGCTCGTGGAGGATAGAGGCGACGAGCGCGTCTACGTGGTGGGGCTCGTGGCATCGGAACCCGAGGCGTGGCTTCTGCTGACGCAGGACTCCGGCGGCTTCTGGAGCGTGGCCGACGACGCCATCGTTGACCCGGAGTCCGCCGAGCCGCCCTGGTAGCGGCGCTCGATGGCGAATGCGGAACGAAGGCGGTCTGTGGGCAGGCCGCCTTCGCGGCTTTGGAAGACTGTAAGATCTGGCGCGCTCGCCGGTCATACGAGCAGGAGACACCGGATGGAGAGTAGACTTGCTCGAAACAACTGCCGGCGGTCTGGCGGCCCATGACGTTTGCGACGACAGGCAACGACGGCGACCTGGTCAGGCTGGCGCTGGCCGGGCAGCGCGACGCTTTCGGCGAACTGTACCGGCGTCACTTCACGCCGGTGTACGACTTTCTGTACCGGATGACCCGCAACACCGAGGAGGCGGGCGACCTGGCGCAGGAGACGTTCCTGCGCGCCATGGAAAGCCTGCCCTCGCTCCAGAACCCGGAGCGATTCAAGAGCTGGCTCTTCACCATCGCCCATCACCGCGCCCTCAACCGCATCGAACGGCGGCGACGCACCGTGGCAATCTCAGACTCCTCTCCGGCTTCGCCGGACGGGGAGGAGGCCCCGGATCCCCTGCTATCGCAGATCGACACCGACCGGCTGGCGAACCCGGAGCAGGCCGCCGAGGCGCAGGAGCTGGCCAGCCTGGTGTGGGAGGCGGCGTCGAGCCTCGACCCGCGCACCTACGCCGTGCTCGACCTGCACGTCCGGCAGGGCCTGGAGAGCGCCGAAATAGCGGAGGTGCTGGGCGTGAGCAAGGGTAACGCCTACACCATGGTCAACCGCATGAAGAGGTCGGTCGAGGAGGCCATCGGCGCGTTCCTGCTGGCCCGCCGGGGGAGCAGGGACTGCGAGGCGCTCCGGGCGATTCTGGCGCCTGTGCAAATCCCGCCCGTGACGCAGGAACTGCGCCGGACCATCGACCGCCACGTCCGCCGCTGCGACGTCTGCGCCAGGACGCGGCGGGGGCTGCTGACGCCGCTGGAGCTTCTGGGGGCCTTCGCGGCCGTTCCCGCTCCGGCGGGAATGAAGGACCGCATCTGGGAGGGCCTCGAAGGCAGGTGGAGCTCGGCCGTCGATGGCTGGGCGGCCAGCGCGGCGGCCTCCGGCCCCGGAGGCGGAGGCTGGCTGCCCTGGCATCTTCCCGCCGAGAGGCGGCGGAGGCTGTTTCTGGCCATGGGCGCGGCGCTTCTCTTCTTCGTTGTCTTGCCCTCGTCAGCCGTGCTGTCGCTGATGATGGTGAACGGCGACGAAGCGCCGTCGGCTCCGACGGCCACCGAGGCCCCACCTACGCACGTCCCCACCCGAACGCCTGTCCCCACCAGGACCCGCACGCCCGCGCCGACCGCCACGCCCGCGCCTGCCGAAACGCCCGCTCCCGCCGTGGCGCCGCCGCCTGCTCCCACCGTAGAGCCGACGCTCCCGCCACCGCCTCCCGCGCCCACGTCACCCCCTCCGACGAACACGCCGGCCCCGGCGCTCTCGCCAACCGCCACGCCTTCGGCGACGCCGACGCCGAGCGACACGCCGACCATCACGCCTGCGCCGACGGC
>JBBITS010000043.1:0-14144 GCA_037440665.1 Chloroflexota bacterium | reverse complement strand
CAGAAGTGTTACCCATGTCTCCGTACACCTGTAACCTATGTCTCCGGTTCGCACATCATGATGGAGAGGGGGATGTCGGCAGACAGGGGGTGAGGTGAAGAACCAACGCCCCCGTTGCCTGGCCCTCAGCCCTCAGGCGGGCGCGGGCGGACGTTCCTGAACTTCCGCTCCAGCCATTCGAGGGCGTGGAGCTGGTCGGCGACGGTGGCGCGGCGGAGTTGCCGCATTAGTTCAATGCGCTTTGGCTTCGGAGGCGCGGCGTTTGCCAGGCCCTCGTTGCAACTCATGCACACGGCGCGAAGGTTGTCGGGGGTGTCCGGGCCTCCCAGCGACTTGTCTATGATGTGCCCCATGGTCAAACGAACTTTGCGGCCCGGATTGACGGGATCTGGGTCACCGGCGGCCGACCCGCACATCTGGCATGTGTACCCATTCCGCTCTAACACCCATGCCCTGGTTTCCTTGCTGATTCCTCTCGGCATCACGGGCTGAGGCTGGTCGCTGACCAGAAGATATTCGCCAGGCTTGAGGTCAGCGCGATCCCTATGGGATAGGATTGGATAGCCCTCTTCGTTCCGCAATTCGCGGAGTCGGCGTGCCCATTCTGATGCGCTGCCGGCTGCTGCCTTTATCTCGTCGCTGTTAACCACGCGGCCTACGTTGGCCAACAGGAATTCACGGACCAGTTGTTTTGACGGCTTACGTCCGCGTTGGCGAGCCATTGGCTAGGTCCCGACGACAGCGAGTTCGTCCAGCCGCAGTTGGCGGGAACCGGCCGGGGCCTTGCCGGACAAACACGCGGCGATCGCCTGGCCGACAGCCTTGGCTACGGGAGGCGGGAAGGCGTTGCCAACCTGGCGGTAGGCTGTAGTCTTGCGGCCGGTAAACTGCCAGCTATCAGGGAAGCCCTGCAGGCGGGCCACCATCCGGACCGTAAGCCTGGGCATCGCATCCACCGGAAAGTCCGGGCCGGGCGGCTGGTCGGCAATGCCCAGGCCGTCCACGCGCAACAGCTTCCAGTCCTGCCGCGCGCGAGTTGGGCCGAGGTCTGGCCCGCCGTGCTTCTTTGAGCCGCCCACGATAGTTGGGGCGATGCCTGACGCTGAGCGCGCCCATGACGACGCGCCGGGCCAGCCCCGAGCCGCCATCAGGTCTACGAGAGTCTCGCCGACTGTGCGTGGTGGGATGTTGGCTGCCGGCCATGTGAACCGGGCAGCCAGTTCTGGGCGCAGGGCGACCAAGATGAAACGCGGCCGCAGTTGCGGCACGCCGAACGAGGAGGCGTTGAGCAGAGTCCACGAAGCATCGTATCCAAGGCGGGACAGTTCGGCCAACACTTCACGACGGTAACTGTGGAAGCGGTTGCTGGCGAGCCCGCGGACGTTTTCGATCATTATGGCTGGCGGTCCCATTTCTCTGGCCAATCGCAACGCCTGCGGGAAGAGATCTCGCTCGTCGAGGTTGCCCAGCTGCTTCCCCGCGATGGAGAAAGGTGGACAAGGAACGCCCCCTGCCAGCAGGTCAACTCCTCGATACTGGCGGCCGTCCAACTCGCACACGTCACCTTCTATCACATTCCACGCAGGTCTGTTCAGCCGGAGGGTGGCGCAGGCATCGCGGTCGATTTCGACCGCGCCGACATGCTCAAAGCCGGCTTGTTCCAGCCCAAGGGACTGGCCGCCGGCCCCGGCGCAAATCTCTAGGACCGTGAATGGTGCCACGCTGACCGGAATCCTCCTGCTGAATCTGCTTCCCGCAGGAACCTTAACAGTCTGTTGATCCCGCCTGGGATATCACACTCCCTGATGACCACCACCTTCCATCCAGCGCGTCGCAACCGCCCGGTCGCCTGGCGGTCTCTTTCCATGTTGCGCTCTATCTTAGGGCCCCAGTACGACAAGTTCGAGCGCGGGCGGCGCGCTTCGCGGCAAACGTGGCCGTGCCAAAAGCACCCGTGAACGAACACGGCGACACCGAAACGCGGGAATACGAGGTCGGGGCGGCCGGGCAGGTCGCGCCTGTGAAGCCGGAACCGGAACCCGGCTGCGTGAATGGCCCGCCTGACGGCCAGTTCGGGCAGCGTGTCGCGGCTGCGGATGGCCGCCATGTTCCGGCTGCGTTCTGGCGTGGGTGGTTTGAGTCGGGCCACGTCACTGGCCTGATTTTGGACCGCCCGGCGGCTGGGTTCAAGCTTTCGGCCTCTTGTCGCTGTCAACACCGGGCGGCGCCCTCCCATCGTTCACCGTCGGCTGCCCATCCTCTACACTGGTGCCGCGCAAGAACACAGAAGGAGCCGCCGCATGACCGCATCCCCCACCGCAGCCTGGACCCACCGCTTCGTCCAGACCAACGGCATCCGCATGCACGTCGTTGAACAGGGCGAGGGCTACCCCGTGCTGCTCATCCACGGGTTCCCGGAGCTGTGGTACTCGTGGCGGTACCAGCTTCCGGCGCTGGCCGCGGCGGGCTTCCGCGCCATCGCCCCCGACCTCCGGGGCTACGGCGAGACCGACAAGCCCGAGGGCATCGAAGCCTACGACATCCACCACCTGGTCGCCGACATGACGGGCCTGCTGGACGCGCAGGGCGTCGAGAAGGCGGCGATCGCGGGTCACGACTGGGGCGGCATCATCGTCTGGCAGATGGCGCTCATGGCGCCGGAGCGCGTCGAGCGCGTCATCGGCGTCAACACGCCCTTCCTGCCGCGCACGCCCATCAAGCCCACCGACGCCTTCAAGATGGTCCCCGACGGGCGCTTCAACTACATCCTGTACTTCCAGGAGCCGGGCGTGGCCGAGCAGGCGATGATGGCCGACCTCCGGGGCGCGCTCGACGGCATGATGCGCCGCATCGCGAAGGACCCCGGCTTCATCTCCGACGCTGACCTCCAGGTGTACGTCGACGCCTTCGCGAAGGGCGGGCTTACGGGGCCCATCAACTACTACCGCAACTTCGACCGCAACTGGGAGACGACGGCGAGTCTGGCGGGTAAGCAGGTGACGCAGCCGTCGCTGATGATCACGGCGGAGTTCGACCCCATCCTCACGCCCGAGATGGCGGACGGCATGGAGGCGCACGTCCCGAACCTGCGGAAGGTCCTCGTTAAGGACAGCGGGCACTGGACGCAGCAGGAGAAGCCGGACGACGTGAACCGGGCGATCATCGAGTTTCTGTCGGACCTATCCCAATGAAGGCCACCCCGCCAGAGGCGGGCAGGCTCTTCAGGGTGGCGTCGGCCGGTGCGTTTCGTTCGGCCACCCTGAAGGGCGGCCTTCATTGCTGGTTGATCTCTCGGTCGTAGGGGCCGGTCTTGAGCCCGGCCCGGGAGAACACAGCGGGCGAGTCTGAAGACTCGCCCCTACGATGTCCATCGTCTCCTAAGAATGAAGGCCACCTTTCAAGGTGGCCTACGCCGGTTGGGTTCGTTCGGCCACCCTGAAGGGTGGCCTTCATGGTGGTGGGTCGCGTTCTTGCGGTCCTACGCCCGCACCAGCACGATGTCCGCGAACGTCTCGTCCTGCTCGGCGTGGAGCGCGAGCTTCTTGATCAATTCGAGCACGGCGAGGAATGAGACGATGACCTCCATGCGCGACCGGCAGCGCTCCATGATCGTCCGGAAGCTAAGCCGCCCCTGCGCGTGCAGCTCCCACGTGATCTCCTCGATCTTCTGATCTACGGTGATCTCCTGCCGGTGGACGACGCCCTTCGCGACCTTCTCGACGGGCTGTCGTTCTAGCGTCTCCTGGAACATGCGGTGGAGCAGGTCGAGGGTCACGCCGTCGAGGCCGTGCGGCGGCGGGACCTCGGGAGGCGGCGCCAGGCGCGGGTAGGCGCGCAGGCCAGCGTTCTGGATGTCCTTCAGGCCGCTCGCCACCTCCTTGTACCGGCGGTACTCCTCGAGCTGGCGCGCCAGGTCCTCGCCGACGGCCTCGAACTCCTCGTCGAGTTCGTCGCCGGGCTGGCGCGGCAGGAGCGCGCGCGACTTCAGGAAGATGAGCTTGGCGGCGATGGCGATGAAGTCGGCCAGCGCCTCGAGGTTGATGACGGACTCGGACTTCAGGTAGGCCAGGTACTGGTCGGTGACCTGCACCAGCGAGACGGTTGTGACGTCGAGCTCCTCCTTCTCGATCAGGTAGAGAAGGAGGTCGAGGGGGCCTTCGAAGGCTCCAACCTGAAGCTGGAAGCCGGTGTCGCCCGTGGGCTGCGTGGTGACCATCGGCGAGAGCATAGCCCGTCGCCGCCCGTGCGGGCAACGCGACGTCGAAGACTCGGCGCGATGAAAGCCGCCCGCCAGGGCATTGACAAATCGACGGGTACGTTCCACTCCGTTGCTGCTGGGTGGTGAGTGGGTCTGAAAGTTAGATTCCTGTTCCACCTCACCCCCTGTCTGCCGACATCCCCCTCTCCGCGCGACCGCGGAGAGGGGGACCGAGGGGGTGAGGCGGAACGCGCGATCCCTCGCCGATGCGCTGACCGGCTGACTGCCAGCGGCCATACCAGTTGTCTTGTCAGTGACCATGACGGCGGCCTCCATTGGCGCTGGCGGGCAACGCAAGGGGCGGCCCCTGTCGTCGGAGACCGCCCCTTCGATTTTTTCGCCTTGCGAACGCCGTCAGGCGGGCACGGCCGTCGCGGCGCTGTACATCGGCCTGCCCATGACGTTGGCTATCTCGGTAGCCTTCGCCATGAGTTCGGCGAACTTCTCCGGCGTCAGCGACTGGGCGCCGTCGGAGAGCGCGTGGTCGGGGTTCGGGTGCACTTCGACGATGAGGCCGTGGGCGCCCGCTGCGATGCACGCCAGCCCGACGGGCTGCACCAGCGCCCACTTGCCCGTGCCGTGGCTGGGGTCGGCGATGACGGGCAGGTGGCTCACCTCGCGGATGAGGGCAATGGCATTTACGTCCAGCGTGTTGCGCGTCGCCGTCTCGAAGGTGCGGATGCCGCGCTCGCACATGATGACGTCGCGGTTGCCGGTCTTCAGGACGTACTCGGCGGCCAGCAGGAACTCCTGGATGGTGGAAGAGAGGCCGCGCTTCAGCAGCACGGGCTTGCCGGCCTTGCCGACCTCCTCCAGCAGGATGAAGTTCTGGGCGTTGCGCGCGCCGATCTGGAGCATGTCGGCCCACTCGGCGATGAGGTCGATGTCGCGGACGGACATAACCTCGGTGACGACGGGCAGGCCGGTCTCCTCGCGGGCGGCGGCCAGCAATTCGAGGCCCTTCTTCTCAAGACCCCGGAAGCTGTAGGGCGACGTGCGGGGCTTGAAGGCGCCGCCACGCAAGAGCTGCGCGCCCGCCGCTTTCACCGCGCGCGCGACCGCCAAGACCTGGTCCTCGCTCTCGACGGCGCAGGGGCCGGCGATGATGACGGTGTTGTCGTCGCCTATCGGTACGCCGCGCACGTTGACGATGGTGTCGTCCGCCTTGAACTCCCGGCTCGAAAGCTTGTAGGAGGCGCTGATGGGGACCGTGCCGTCGACGCCGGGCATCGTCTCCAGGTCGTCGGCCAGCTCGGGGTACACCTGGCCGACGACGCCGATGACCGTCTTCTCCTGTCCGATGATGGGGTGGCCGGATAAGCCGACCTCTTCCAGCCGTTTCATCACAGCCTGGAACTCGTCCTGGCTGTATCCCTTCTTAATGATGACCATCATTTGCTTGACCTCCGCGGTTACGCGTTCTTGTCGTTGTTCAGGTCGGGCCGGAGGGCCTGCGCTCCCCGGAGGTAGATGTGCTGGATCTCGTTCTGGGTCCGCGTCGTGTTGACGTGGAGCATGATCCTCAGACACATCGGCAGGGAACCGGGGACGGCCATTTCGTGGCCACACATTAGCGCTACGTTGCTCCAGCCCAGGCTGCGCGCCGCGACGGCCGGGAACTCGGCGTTGAGGTCGGGGGTGGTGGTGAAGAAGGCGCTGGCGACATCGTCTGGCTGGATGCCGTTGGCCTCTACCAGCGCTGTCAGGAGTTCAGAGGTAGCGTCGAGAATGGCTTCGCGGTTGTTCGCTTCGACGGTGGTAGCCCCGCGAATGCCCCTGCATCGTAGCCCGGAGTCCACGTGGCGCCCTGTCTCCTGCCCCGGCGCTTGTCCTTCCACCCGCCTCAGGCGAGCGGCCGGCCGGCGCTTACCGGCGCCAACCAAAGGCGCCGGCCGCGGGGCCATAGATACGGCCACTCGAAGCAGCCTCTACCGAAGCTACCCTCATGGCCCTACCTCCTCGCCCCCGAACGGCCGGTGAGCACCCCCACATAGTCCTTCACTCTCGCCTCGCGGTCTCCGGGCGGGGTTTGTTCGATAAGGTTCACCAGGGCGCTTCCCACCACCGCGCCGTCGGCCAGGCCCTTCAGGCCCTCGATGTGCTCCGGCTTCGATAGCCCGAAGCCTACCACCAGCGGCGCGTTCACGCGGGCGCGCACGCGGGACAGAAATGCCGGAAGCCCTTCCGGCAGGCTGTCCCGTGCGCCGGTCACCCCGGCGACGCTGACGCAGTATACGAAACCCGAAGCTCGCTCCGCCACAAGGCCGATCCGCTCGTCCGACGAGGTCGGGGCCAGCAGGTAGACGAGGTCGAGGCCGTTCTCCCGGCAGAGGCCCAGCAGCTCGTCCGACTCCTCGGGCGGCAGGTCGACGACGATGAGGCCGTCGACCCCGGCGGCGGCTGCCTCGGGCACGAAACGGCCGAGGCCGTAGGCCAGCAGAGGGTTGTAGTAGCCCATGAGGACGATGGGCTGCGTGACGCTCTCCTTTCGGACCTGGCGGACGGCGTTGAGGCAGCCTGCGAGCGTCATGCCGTGGGCGAGGGCGACCTCGTTAGCGCGCTGGTTGGTGGCGCCGTCGGCCAGGGGGTCGGAGAACGGCACGCCCAGCTCGACGACGTCGGCGCCGGCGTAGAACAGCGCGCGCAACAGCCCCGGCGTCTCAGCGGGCGTCGGGTGGCCGGCGGCGATGAAGGGCATGAGGGCGACGCGGCCCTCGGCGCGCGCGCGGGCGATGGCTTCGGCGATACGGCTCACGTCAGGCTCTCCATCGCCAGCAGGCTGAAGCTGACGGTGTTGAACAGGAAGTGCGCGGCTATGCTGACCCAGAGCGAACCCGCGCGGTAGTACGCCCATGCGAAGGCGGCCCCGATGGCGGCGAAGGGCGGCGCCAGCAGCATCGCGTTGGGGTCCATCCCATGGACCGCGCCGAACATCAGGCCGCTGAGCGCCGCCGCGGGTATCCAGCCGACACGTCCGGCGAGACCGCCGTAGACGAAACCTCGGAAGAAGATCTCCTCGACCAGCGGCGCCACGATGACCACGGTGAAGCCCGTGAGGGGCAGAACCGCCGGGCTCTGCACGAGCGCGTCAATGTCCTGCTCGGGCGTGAGGCCGAATGATTCTAGGGCCAGCGTATAGGCGATTACGACGATGAAGGCGGCGACGACCAGAGCCGGCGCCATCCAGAGATGGCTGAGCGGACGCACCGGGCGCAGACCCAGGTCGGCCGCCGACGCGCCGCAGCGCAGCATCGCCAGCCCGCCGACAAGGAGCAGCAGGCCGCCGTCGACAACGATGGTGTTGACGATGACGCCTGCGATGACGTCGGCGTCGGTGAACTCCTCTTCGGAGGGTTCGGCCGTGACCGAATAGGCGAATACCAGCGACACCAGAAGGAGCGGGAAGAACGCGGCCACGGCGATCTCGCCGATGCCCCACGGCGTGCGCCGGGCCGGCGGTGTGGTGGTGCGCTGGATGCCGGGGAACGTCAGTTCGGCCATGGACGCCCCATTCTAGCAGCGGGCGTCCGCGAGCGCGCCTGCGTCTGGTAATCCCCTACGTCGCGCTGGCGGCCTCGTAGATGTGGTGCAGGCCGTGGAGGACGATGGCCGTGGCCATGACGTCGGAGACGGGCATCGGGTCGGCCCAGAAGCGCGCCGTGCTGTCCAGAAGCTCCTGCGGCGCCTGCTTTGCGAACGCGATCAGGCCCTCGTAGCCCTTCACGACGTCGGCTACGAGTTCCTGGGGGCTCTTGGCGGCGCGGGCCTGCACGCCCTGGTTGTTCAGGTTGTCGATGTCGATGGTCGTCAGAAGCGCGGTGTCCTTGGGCGCCTGCGCCAGCATCCCGGCGAAGCCGGGCACGATGTCGGCTACGGCCGCCAGGTGCGCGTAGAGCTGCTTCACCGTCCAGCCGCCGGGCACCTGCCGCTCCCAGTGTCCATCGGCGAACACACCCGTCGTGCGCTTCGCCTCCTGGACGATCAGCTCAAGCCCGCGGACGATCTCTTCCTGTGTTGCCATGGCTTTCCTCCTCCTTGCGCCGGCGGCGGGAAGCCCATTGTAGGCGCGCGGCAGAGCAGGCGGAAGGCCTACCGGCCCTCGCGCGCCCGCATTGCCCGCTCGTGCAGCGGCCTGAGCACGGCGTAGGCGAATTCGTTGACCGGCGTAGCGACGCCCGCCTCGCGCCTGTGACGAACGACGGCGCCCTGTATGGCGTCGATCTCCAGCGGCCGGCCTTGCTCGATGTCGACCAGCATTGAAGGCTTTAGATCGGGCGACACGCGTTCCAGCGTCGCCATGACCTCGGCTGCGACGCCGTGCAGGGGCAGCTTCTTGGCCAATGCCACGTCCTCGACCTCGCGGGCGGCGCGCAGCATGAGGTCTCGCGACTCGCGTGTCGAGAGCCAGACGCCCAGAGGCTCTCGCGTCAGGCTGCCCAGCGTCGACGTCACGTCGACGACGGCGAGCTTCCGCCACAGGAGCGACGGCAAGTCGTCGTCGACGGCGGCGTCGATGCCAGCACGGCGCAGGGCGGCGGCGACGCGCTCGGTGCGCTCGCTACGTCCGCCCGCGTACTCGGCGAAGCGGATGCGCTGCGAGGGGTCGGTGCGGCGCACGACGCCTGGCGCCTCACGATGGGCGACAATGAACGTCGCGCCGGGCAGTATGGCCTCAGGGCCGAGGATGGCGGCGAGACGGTTGCCGTGGTCCACGCCGTTCTGCAGGGCGAGGACGCCGGTTTGGGGTCCAACCAGCGGACGGCACCGCGCGGCGGCTTCGTCGAGGTCGTACGTCTTGACCGCGAGCAGCACGAGGTCGACGCGTCCGATCGTCGCGGGGTCATCGGTCGCGCGCACGCGGACCTCGAAGTCGCCGGTGACGTCGCGGACCAGCAACGGGCGCGCCTGCAGGGCCGCCAGCGTCTCGCCGCGGGCGATGAACACCACGTCGAACCCGGCGCGGGCGAGGGTCGCCCCGAAGTACGAGCCGACGCCTCCCGCGCCGACGATGGCGATACGCATAAGGAGCCTCCGGGGGTCATCCGTTTCAGCTCGTATCGGTCACGACATATCAGCCGCCCGACGCGTCGATCTCACCTATCCAGCGTACCGGGTATGACCGGCGGGCCGAACGGTAGAGTCGCTGGTCAGCCGTCCAAAGTTGCGCGCTAACCGCTTCTGCGAGAGCGAGATAGAGGGCATCATAGACCGCCCCAGCGCCTATCTCTGAGGCCATTTCGACGGCGCGGCGATGAAGCCCCGGCTCGTCCCGGATTTCAACAAGACCAGAAGACAAGAAATCGTCCAGGAGTGCCAGCGCGGCAGTCAATGATAGGTCGTGGCGGACGACGCGGCGGTGGAGAGTGTTGGCAACTTCGACCAGTAGGAGGGATGGAGCAACGGGCTGGACGCCAGAACGCGCCCACGAGCGCGCGAGAGCGAAGGCTTCCTCCGTGTGCACCTCATCAAGCAGCCACTTGACCGCGACGCTGGCGTCGACGACGGCCAAGCCTGTCACCGGGTGCTGGCTCGCCGTCTGCGCGCCTCGCGGATGATGGTAGCTGAGTCGCCAGAGAGCTTGCGCCCCCGGAACAGCACGGCCTGCCGCCTGGCCAGACGATCGAGCGCCGCTTCAGCGCGCGAAGCCGTCTGACTCGCGTTCCTCTCGTCGCGCGCCAGCTGGCGCTCGATGGCCGCGACGCAGTACTGGCGCATGGTCGTGCCCCTTAGCGCCGCCAGCACCTTCAGGCGGCGCTGCATCATGGGTTCCAGGTCTAATGTCAGGCGCTTCCGTTGGCTCACCATGTCGGCGTTCCTTTCGTCCCGTCAGTATACATCAAACACGGAAACACGGATTCTCTCCACAAGGCCCCCACCGCCTTTCTCCCCTAACCCTGGCGCTTGAGCTTGCCCGTCTTCTTCGCCCATCGCTCAGCGACGGCGAATGCGGCGATGCTGCCCGGGATAAGAGCCGCTCCGAAGGCGAGCAGCGCGCCCAGCGTCCGCCAGATGTCTACGACGCTCTTGCCGTCGATCAGCGCGCCGCGGATGCCGTCGAGGATGTACGTCGCTGGCGACACGAACGAGAACACGCGCAGCCACGCGGGCAGCACGTCGACGCTGTAGTACACGCCCGACACCAGCAGGATGACGGCCTGCACCATGAACGACATCTGTGTGCCGCGCTCCGGGTAAATGAGCGGCAGGACGCCGGCCAGGATGCCGAGGCCGGCCACGCTCAGACTACCCGTCGCCAACACGACCGCTGCGGCCAGCCAGTCGGCCCGGCCGAGGTCGACGCTGAAGAACGGGATGGCGATAGCGAAGATCACCAGCGTCCGCACCGTAGCGTGCAGGATGCCGAACACCGCCATGCCGATGAGGTGCAGGGCGCGCGGCACCGGCGCCATGAGGGTGTGCTCGATCGTCCCTTCCCAGCGCTCCCAGGTCACCACGAGGCTGACATCGTCGAGGACGGCCGACAGGTACGCCCACACCAGCGTCCCGATCAGCAGGAAGAGCACCAGCTTGCCGACGTCCTGCCTGGCTACCACGCCCTCCTGTCCGGCCTGCTCGGCGATGAAGGTTATGGCAAGCGTGTTCACCACGCCGTACACCAGCCACACCAGCTCCCACGCCCAGTAGCGCTTCCACAGGTTCGTCTGGCGCTCCACGAACGCCCAGGTCAGGTTCACCCGGCCCGAGCGAATCGGGAGCGCGATGCGTTCCGCGATGCTAAGCACCTGCCATCACCTCCTCCGGCGCCTCATCTTCTTCGATGCTCCGGCCGGTCAACTCCATGAACACGGTTTCCATCGTGATGCTCTCCAGAGGCCGCCCGCAGGCGACGGTTTCGCGCAAGGCCAGCGGCGTGTCCTCGGCGACGATGCGCCCGCCCGCGAGGAAGGCGATGCGGTCACAGAGCAGTTCGGCTTCCTCCATGTCGTGCGTCGTCAGCAGGATCGTGGCGTCGTGATCGCGTCGGACCTCCTCGATGAACGCCTGCACGTCGCGCTTGCTGCGCGGGTCGAGGCCCGTGGTCGGCTCGTCGAGCAACATCAGGATCGGCGAAGTGAGAAACGACCGCGCGACGGCGACTTTCTGCTGCTGCCCGCGCGACAGGTGGCTCATCGGCTCGCTAGCCTGCTTCCAGGCGAAGCCCAGGCGGGCCAGGATGCCTGGCGTCCGTCTTTTCACCTCGGCGGGCGCCAGCCCGTAGACGCGGCCGAAGAACAGCAGGTTCTCCAGCGCCGTCATGCCCCGGAAGAACGAGGGGTCGGCCGAGACGCGGTTGATGAGCGCGCGCACCTTCATGGCGTCACGGATGACGTCGAAGCCGAAGACGCGGATCTCGCCGGCGTCGGGAAGCAGCAGTGTGCTGAGCATGCGGATGAGGGTCGACTTCCCCGAGCCGTTGGCGCCGATGACGCCGAAGATCTCGTTGCGTCTGATCTCGAACGACACGCCGTCGACGACGCGGACGGGGCCATGAGCGACGTCGCGGCCGCGGTTCCAGGGCAGCCAGCGAGGGCTGCCGTTCTCGGGGTGGAAGGACTTGGTTACTGCCTTGGCTCGAAGGGGCAGGGGTTCCATGGTCTGGTCTCCGTTCAGGGCGCTTCCCGCGTATGGCGGGAGCGCCGGCTCTGATTCTGGACGGCAAAAAACCCACTCCGCTGGCTGATTGCGGCAGTGGGTTCGGGATGAGTGTTGCCAGAGGGCGTCAGGTCAGTATTCGTGTCTCCTACAGGGCACACTCATCCCACCCACGCGCAGACCACCGCTGAGGCGGCGGACCCGCCCCAGGCGGTCGACTAGCGTGAAGGTGCTGATGCGCATCGGGTGTGCCTTGTCTAGCTCTCTGCGACCTGACGATGGTATCCGGCGCGACGCAAGCTGTCAACCGCTCCATCTGCCGCCCCCTCCACGCCTGCAAGTCCACCTGATAACATAGCGCCCATGCCGATACCATCGTGGCCCACCGAGCTTCGCGAGGTCGCCGACGGCGTCTTCGCCTACGTGCAGGCGGGCGGCGGCTTCTGCGTCAGCAACGCGGGCGTCGTCGTGGGCGGCGGCGAGGCGGTGGCCATCGACGCGCTCTTCTCGCCGCCCATGACGCGGTCGTTTCGCGACGCCATCGCTGACGCCGGTTTGCCCGCGGTGCGCCTCGTCGTCGATACGCACCATCACGTCGACCACACGCTGGGCAACGCGCTGTTCCCGGAGGCCAGCGTCGTCGCCCATGCCAACGCCCGTCGCGAGATGGAGCGTGTCGGCCTGCCGCTGGACCGCCTGGTCTCCATCGCCCCGCACTTCAAGGACGACCTCGTGGGCGTCGAAGTGCGCCTGCCCGACGTGACGTTCGAGGGCCCGGCGACGGTGTGGGCGGGCGGACGCCGGATGGACCTGCTGCACCTGGGCGCGGCGCACACCATCGGCGACGCGCTGGTCCATCTGCCCGCCGAGCGCGTTCTGTTCACAGGCGACGTCGCGTTCCACTACGTCACGCCGCTGGCCTTCGAGGGTCACATCGGCCGCTGGATCGACGTCTGCCGCCGGGTGGAGGCGATGGACGGCGTCGACGTCATCGTGCCGGGGCACGGGCCGGTGGGGACAAAGGCCGACGTCGCGAAGATGCGTCAGTACCTCGAGCTGATCCACCGCGAGGCCCGCGCCGCCTTCGACGAAGGCGCTCCGCCGGAGGAGGCGGCCCGCCGCATCGACCTCGGCGAGTACGCGCAGTGGGGCGAGCCCGAGCGTCTGAGCCTGAACGTCGGCCGTCTGTACCAGGAGTTCCGGGGCGAGCTGGACGCGTTGTAGCTGGAGGCTGGACGCGGGAAGCGAGATGCCCCAACCCCGCCGTTGCGCCCATCGTCTATACTGGTCTGACGCTAGTCTGAAATCGGCGGAGGCCGGACATGAAAACCGTCGGCGCGTACGAGGCCAAGACGCACCTTCCCCGTCTGCTCGAGGAGGTGGCGAAGGGTGAGACCATCACGATCACCAAGCACGGTCGCCCGGTGGCGCGCCTCGTGCCCGCGCGCGAGGGTCGCCGCAAGACCGTTGATGAGCTGATCGCCGAGATGCGTGAGGCCCGCCGGGGCAACCGGCTCGAAGGCATCACGATTCGCGAACTCATCGAAGAGGGGCGGCGCTTCTGATGCCGCTTGTGGTCGACGCTTCGGTCATGCTGGCCTGGTGCTTCGAGGACGAGGACAGTGAGTACGCGGAGCGCGCCGTCGGCTTGGCGCGTAACGACGGTGCGGTCGTGCCGTCCATCTGGCCGCTGGAAGTTGCCAACGGCCTTGTCATCGGCCAGCGCCGAGGCCGCCTGACTGACGCGAAAGTGCAGTGGCTCTCGGAGATCCTTGCCGCATTCCCGGTGACGACTTCGGACGCACCCCCAGACCGTGCTTTCGGGCCCGTGCTGGGCCTCGCCCGCAGCCACGGGCTGAGCGTCTACAACGCGTCGTACCTCGACCTAGCGATGCGCGAAGGCCTGCCTCTCGCGACGCTCGACGCTCGCCTGCGCGAGGTGGCCGCGCGCGTGGGGGTGGCGGTGGTGAGCTAGTGAGATGGAAGCGGGAAGCCGTGAGCACTCAGCAGTCAGCCGTCAGCAAGTGGCTGAATGCTGAAGGCTGACAGCTGATAGCTGGTAGCTGAGAGCGGAGCAGCGCAAGCTTCGGCCATCCCAGATATCGCTTCCCGCCTCTCGCCTCCAACCTCCAGCGTCCCTCCGCCTACGCTCCCTCGTCGTTCGTGAGGACCAACGTGCCGGCGGCGTAGAACATGCCGCCCACGCCGTGGGCGACGCTGATCCGCACGCCCTCCACCTGCGCCGCCGCCTCGCCCCGGAGCTGGCGCACGCTCTCCTGGATGGCGAACATGC
>JBBITS010000042.1:0-14215 GCA_037440665.1 Chloroflexota bacterium | reverse complement strand
GGCTACTACGAGCGTCTGCCATCGCCCAAGGCCGACTTCTATGGCATGCCGGAGTCGGTGTTCATGTTCACCGACACGCTGCTGGTGTTCGACCATCTGCAGCACAAGATCAAGGTGGTGGCGCACGCCCGCCTAGACGGCGACGTCGACACCGCCTACCGGCAGGCCGTGTGGCGGATCGACGAGCTGGTCGACCGTCTTTCCGGCCCCCTGCCGAACCCGCCGGGCGAGCCGGCAGGCGAACGTCCCGCCGCGCCCTTCGAAGTGACGTCGAATACCACGCGCGACGAGTTCATTGAGAAGGTGAAGAAGGCGCAGGAGTACATCGTCGCGGGCGACACGTACCAGATCCAGATATCGCAGCGGTTCTCGCGGCCGACGTTCGCGCGTCCGTTCGACGTGTACCGCGCGCTGCGGGCCGTAAACCCCTCACCATACATGTACTTCCTGGAGATGGACGACGCGCACATCGTCGGCGCTTCGCCGGAGATGCTCATCCGCATCGAGGACGGCGTCATCGAAACGCACCCCATCGCGGGCACCCGCAGGCGCGGCCGCACGCCCGAGGACGAGCTGCGGATGGAGGACGAGCTGCGCAACGACGTCAAGGAGCGGGCCGAGCACATAATGCTGGTGGACCTGGCGCGGAACGACCTGGGGCGGGTGTGCCTGCCGGGCACGGTACAGGTGACGCAGCTCATGCAGATCGAGAAGTACTCGCACGTCATGCACCTGATCTCCCACGTCATCGGGAAGCTCCGCTCGGACGTCACGCCGTACGACGCCCTGCGGGCGTATTTTCCTCACGGCACGGTCACCGGCGCCCCAAAGATTCGGACGATGGAGATCATCGCAGAGCTGGAGCCGGACAAGCGCGGGCCGTACGGCGGCTGCGTGGGTTACGTCGATATGTCCGGCAACCTCGATACAGCCCTGACCATCAGGACCATCGTCATCAAAAACGGCGTCGCGCACGTGCAGGCCGCGGCCGGCGTCGTCTACGACAGCGTGCCCGAACTCGAATACCTGGAGTCGCAGAACAAGGCCAGCGCCATGCTTCGCGCCATCGAGCAGGCGGAGGAGAACGTGCGGGAGATGGCCGGGACGAGGAAGGGCTCGCTGGGGTACTGACGATGGCCGAGCCGACCGTCCTTTCGGCCGCCCTGTTCAAGAAGGCCGACCGCGTTCTCGTCGCCAGGAGGGCCGAATCGGCCCGTCCGGCCCTCGGCAAGTGGTTCATACCCGTGACCGTCGTGCCGGGCGAACAGACCGTGGAGGACGCCCTGCGCCGGCACGCCAGAGACGAGCTGGGTGTGGACATCGCGCAGGAGGAGTTCGTGGACACCGTCTACGTGGAGTACGCCGGCCAGCAGTTCGTCACCAACGTGTTCGACGTCCGGTCGTTCGAGGGCGCGCTGCGCTTCCGCGCCGGCGGCTGCTACGAGGACGCGCGCTTCCTGTCGGCCGAAGAGCTGGGCAAGGTGTCCATGACGACGACCATGCGCGACTGGCTGGTCCGCGAAGCTCGCGGCGAAGAACATCCGCCCGCCGTCGGCGCCTGCGCCTCCTTCACGGCCGCGACTAAGGCGTCGGCGTCGCGCCCCGACAACCGCGCCGCATGGAACCGCATCGCCCGCCACTACCAGGAGCGCTCGGCGCCGGGGACAGACCGGCTCGAGTGGGGCATCGGCGGTCCATTCGAGGACGAAGCGCGTCTGCTGAGCGACGTGGCCGGCAAGCGGCTGCTAGAACTCGGCTGCGGCGGAGGCCAGAACTCCGTCTATCTGGCGCGCCAGGGCGCGCGCGTCACGGGCATCGACCTGTCCGACGAACAGGTGAAGTTCGCGCGTCTGTTGGCGGCGCGCGAGCGTGTCGAGGCCGAGTTCTACCAGGCCGACGCGTCGGACCTCTCGATGTTCGAGAGCGAGACCTTTGACGCCGTCCACTCGATGTACGCGCTGCAGTACGTAGATGACCTGGAGGTCTGCTTTCGCGAGGCGTTCCGTGTTCTGAAGCCGGGCGGCCTGTTCGTGTACAGCGTCGATCATCCGGCCTTCCGCTGTTTCGACGACCACTCCCAGCAGTTCGCCCGCGCCTATTGGGACACGTACGCAGAGTGGGACTGGGAATATCCCGGCGTGAAGGCCCGCGTTCACGCCACCTACGCCACCGTGGGCGAACAGGTCGGCCTGCTGACCGCCGCGGGCTTCAGCGTAGAGAGCGTCATCGAGCCCCGGCCGCAGGAGACCGAAGGGTTCAAGCGCTGGCTCGGCCCGGCCGAGCAGGCCCGCGCGCGCTACCTGCCCACCACCGTCATCTTCGTAGCCAGGAGGCCGGACATCTGATGGTGCTCCTCATCGACAACTACGACAGCTTCACCTACAACCTGTACCAGCACCTGGGCGAACTGGGCGCAGAGACGGAGGTCGTCCGCAACGATGAGATCAGCCTGGAAGACATCGAGCAGCGGGCGCCGTCGCACATCCTGATTTCGCCCGGCCCGGGGACACCCTACGACGGCGGCATCTCGATGGACGTGATCCGCCACTTCGCCGGGCGAATCCCCATCTTCGGCGTGTGCCTTGGCCACCAGTGCATCGGCGAGGTGTTCGGAGGGAAGGTCGAGGGCGCAGGCGAGATCATGCACGGCAAGGTGTCGCGCATCACGCACGACGGCAAGGGCGTGTTCGCCGGCCTGCCGCGCACCATAGAGGCGACGCGCTATCATTCGCTGGCCATCCGCAAGGACACGGTCCCCGATTGCCTGGAAGTGAGCGCCTGGAGCGACAGCGGGGTGATCATGGGCGTGCGCCACCGGGAACTGCCGGTCGAAGGAGTCCAGTTCCACCCGGAGTCGATCCTGACGCCGCAGGGTCACGACATCCTGCGGAACTTCCTGGCGATGCGGGTCTGACAGAGAGGCAGAGGAACGCCATGATCCGTGAAGCCATCGCGAAGGTCACGGGCGGCGCGGCGCTGACGGAGGACGAAGCCGCCGCCGTCATGACCGACATCATGACAGGCGAGGCGACCCCCGCGCAGATCGGCAGCTTCCTGATCGCTATGCGCATGAAGGGCGAGACCATCGACGAGATCGCCGGCATGGCCCGGACCATGCGCGCGCACGCTTACCGCATCGAACTAGGCGGCGCGCTGCTCGACACCTGCGGCACCGGCGGCGACGACAGCGGCACGTTCAACGTCAGCACGGCAGCGGCGTTCGTCGCGGCCGGCGCCGGCGCGCGGGTAGCCAAGCACGGCAACCGCGCCATGACCAGCCAGTGCGGCAGCGCCGACGTGTTGGAGGCCCTGGGCGCGAAGATCGACCTCGGCCCGGATCAGGTGCGGCGCTGCATCGAGGATGTCGGCGTGGGCTTTATGTTTGCCCAGGCCTTCCACCCGGCCATGAAGAACGTGGCCGGACCCCGCCGCGAGATCGGCATCCGCACGGTGTTCAACATCCTCGGCCCGCTGTCCAATCCGGCGTCCGCCGACCGGCAGGTGCTGGGCGTGGCGGATCCGGCGCTCGGCGAAAAGATGGTCCACGTGCTCCAGCGCCTTGGCTCGAAGCACGCTCTCGTCGTTCACGGCCAGGACGGCATCGACGAGCTGAGCGTGAGCGCGCCCAGCGTCATCTACGAACTCCGCGACGGGCGCGTCTTCCATCAGACGCTGCTGCCCGGCGACGCCGGCGTCGCCATCCATCCCGCCGACTCGGTCCGGGGCGGCTCGCCCGCCGAGAACGCCGGGAAGCTTCGCGACGCGCTGTCGGGCGCGCCGGGCGCGCTGCGCGACTTCGTCCTGCTGAACTCGGCGGCCGGCATCGTGGCCTACGACCTGGCTCCCGACATCAGAGCAGGCGTAGAACTGGCCGCGAAGTCCATCGACAGCGGCGCCGCCCGCGAGAAGCTGGATCGCTTTGTGGAGGTGACCAACAGCCTTGGCTAGCTCAACGCCGTCGATCCTCGAACGCATCGTCGCCTCCAAGCGCGAGGAAGTCGCGGCCCGCAAGGAAAGGGAACCCGTCGAGGCCCTGAAGAAGCGCATACCGGAACTCGACCCCCAGTGGAGCCTCATGCAGGCCATACTCGAAGGGCCACGCGGGCCGCTCTCCGGCGGCAAGCGCGTGCAGCTCATCGCCGAGGTCAAGAAGGCGTCGCCTTCGAAGGGGCGGCTTGTCGCGAGGCTCGAACACCTCGCGCTGGCGCGCACGTACACCATCGGCGGCGCGGCGGGCATCTCCGTAGTCACCGAAGAGAAGCACTTCCAGGGTTCGCTGTCGTTCCTCTCCGATATCCGGTGGAGCCTCAAGGGCTATTACCCTGGCGGGCGGCCCTCGATGCTCAGGAAGGACTTCCTGTTCGACCCGTACCAGATATGGGAGTCGAGGTCGTACGGCGCCGACGCCGTCCTGCTCATCGCCGCCATCCTCGACGACGACCAACTGCGTGACCTCATCGGGCTCGCGGGCGAGCTGGAGATGGACGCGCTGGTCGAGGTGCACAACGAGGACGAAGTGAACAGGGCCTTGAGCGCGGGCGCGCGGATCGCGTAGAGGACCAGGCTGCCCCCGATGGCAACCGCGACCTGCACACGTTTGAAGTCGATCTCGGCACAACGGAGCGCCTTCGCCCCCTCATCCCGGAGGACCGTTGCGTCGTGAGCGAGAGCGGCATCTCGACGCGGGCCGACGTCGAGCGTCTGGCTGATTGCGGCGTGCACGCGGTGCTCGTGGGCGAGGCCCTGATCACGTCAAACGCCGTGCGGGACAAGATGCGGGAGTTCCTGGTGTGAGCGCCGGTCCGCATCTCTTCCTGCTCCAGATGGCAGGCCGGCCCGGCTCGGGAAAGAGCAGCCTCGCCCGCATGATCGGTCACGCCACTGGAGCGGTCGTGCTGGACAAGGACGTACTGAAGACGGCGCTGCTGAACGCCGGCCTGGAAGAGTCGCTGGCGGGCGGCGCGGCGTACGAGTGCTTCTTCGATCTGGCCGATCACCTGCTGGGCCAGGGCCTGAGCGTCATCCTCGACAGCCCGTCGTTCTTCGAAACGATTCCCGCGAAGGGCGCGGACATCGCGGCCAGGCGCTTCGCCCGCTATCACTTCGTGGAGTGCGTCTGTCCGGAGGACACGCGCGCCCGGCGGCTCGGCGGCCGAAGCCGCCTGCGCAGTCAGCCGCATGACCCTGCCGTGGCGCTCGAGCAGACGACAGCCGCCCCCGGCGAGCCATTCCTTCGTGTCGACACCGCGCAGCCCATCGACCGATGTCTGCAGCTCGTGCTGGAGTACCTGCAGTGACGCGCGTGAAGATCTGCGGCTGCATGCGCGTTCAGGACGCCGTGGCTGCGGCCGAGGCGGGCGCCGACTTCGTCGGCCTCGTCTTCGCCGACAGCCGCCGCCGCGTCTCGACCGAAGAGGCGGCAACGATCGTGCGCGAGTTGGGGACGCCCCTCCGCGACCTCGAACTGACCGGGCCGCCGCCGCACTACGCGGGCGGCTCCGACGACGTCGAGGCATGGTTCACGCACGGCACCGAGGCGTTGGACCGCTTCCTCGCGCGCAAGCGCCCGCTGGTCGTCGGCGTCTTCCAGAACCAGCCGCTGGAAGAGGTCAACACCATCGCCGACGAGACAGGCATCGACCTTGTTCAACTCTGTGGGGACAAGTCATGGGACGACTGCCTTCTGGTAAGTCGGCAGGTCATCCGGTCGATGGACGCGGTTTCGGCGGCTGCGGGCGGTCTCCGCGCGGGCACGGCTATCGCCGTGATGCTCGACGTCAGCCACGGAACGGGTACGAAGGGGGACTGGCGAGCGGCCGCGCAGGTGTCGTCGCGCATTCCGGTGTTCCTGGCCGGAGGCCTGACGCCGGAGAACGTGGCCGAGGCTGTCGCGACGGTGCGGCCCTGGGCGGTGGACGTGTCCAGCGGCGTCGAGACGGATGGAGCGAAGGACGCAGCGAAGGTACGCGCGTTCATCGCCGCGGCGAAAGGGCGCGCGACGTGACCTCTCGCAGAGTCGAGCCTTCAACCGGCTCCAGTCCGGGCGGCAAGCGACCCGTCGTGCAGGCGCGCTCCTCGGGCAGCGGTGTCGTAGGCGCCGCGGTAGCGGCCGTAAGACAGGCCGAGCGATCACGTCTCCGACGGGTTCTCTTCGTCTGCGGCGGCAACACGTGCCGCAGCCCGATGGCCGAAGGGATACTCAACGCGCGCTACGGCGACGTCGCCCTCGCCCGCAGCGCCGGGATCAACCCGGACGGCGGCGGAGCCAGCGGCCATGCGATAGAGACCATGGAGAAGCTCTACGGCATCGGCATCTCGGCGCACCGCGCCCGGGGCCTCGATCAGTTCGACCTCGGCGCGTTCGACGTCATCGTCGCCATGGACGGAACCGTGAACGCGCGCCTGCCGGAGCCGAGGCCGGGTCAGAACATCGAGGTCTGGAAGATTGCCGACCCGTCTGGCAAGGGTGGCAAGGCGTACGAGGCGGCCGCGCGCGCCATCGCGAAGAGGGTGGACGCCCTGATGTCAACCCTGTCGAATGACGGCGCTGCCGCCCAGGCGGCGCGATGAACGCAGGAGACGGAACTGACGTGACTGTGCCGGCGACGCTCCCCGACTCCGGCGGCCACTTCGGCGACTTCGGAGGGCGCTACGTCCCCGAAACGCTGATGACCGCCCACGAAGAGCTGGCAGCCGCCTTCGAGGAAGCGCAGCGCGACCCTGCGTTCCAGGCCGAACTCCAGACCCTGCTGCGCCACTACGTCGGACGCCCGACGCCGCTCTACTTCGCTGCCAACCTCACCCGCAAGCTGGGCGGCGCAAAGGTGTACATAAAGCGCGAGGACCTGGCGCACACGGGCGCCCACAAGATCAACAACGCCGTCGCCCAAGGGCTGCTGGCGTGGCGCATGGGCAAGCGCCGCATCATCGCCGAAACGGGCGCCGGCCAGCACGGCGTCGCCACGGCCACCGTCTGCGCCATGATGGGCTTCGACGCCGTCGTCTACATGGGCGCCGAGGACGTGCGCCGCCAGGCGCTCAACGTCTTCCGCATGAAGCTGCTGGGGGCCGAAGTCAGAGTGGTCGAATCCGGCAGCAAGACGCTGAAAGACGCCATCAACGAGGCCATGCGCGACTGGGTGACCAACGTCCGCACGTCCTACTACCTGCTGGGGAGCGTGGTGGGCGCGCACCCCTACCCGCTTATGGTCCGCGAGTTCCAGTCGGTCATCGGCCGCGAGGCCCGCGAACAACTGCTGGAAGCGGAAGGACGCTTGCCTGACGTCGCCGTCGCCTGCGTGGGCGGCGGGAGCAATGCCATCGGGCTGTTTCATCCGTTCGTCGGCGATCCCGTGCGCCTGATCGGCGTCGAGGCGGCGGGCGAGGGACTCTCGACCGAGCGGCACGCCGCGACGCTGGTGAAAGGCCGCCCCGGCGTCCTGCACGGCGCACGCTCCTACCTGTTGCAGGACGCCTACGGCCAGGTGCTGGAGACGCACAGCATCTCCGCCGGCCTCGACTACCCCGGCGTCGGCCCCGAGCACAGCTATCTGAAGGTCACGGAGCGCGCCGAGTACGTGGGCGCCACGGACGAAGAGGCGCTGGCAGGCTTTCAACTGCTGGCCGAGGTCGAGGGCATCATTCCCGCGCTGGAGCCCGCGCACGCCATCGCCCACGTCGCGAAGATCGCCCCGGAGATGCGCCCCGATCAGATCATCCTGCTGGGGCTCTCCGGGCGCGGCGACAAGGACATGGAGACAGTCGCCAGCGCCCTGAACGTCAGCCTGCGCTGACTTTCGTTACCTTCTACTGCGGCGTCTGAACCGCCGGCGGCCTTCGCGAGGCGCACTGCTCACGTCCGTTGGCGCGTCAGCGAGCACGGCGTCCCACTCCTCGTCGATCACCGGCTCCAGGACGCGCACGAAGTCGCGCAGGGCGGTCGCGACCTCGCGCGCAAGCGAAGGCGTCAGTTCCGAGAACGGCAGCGAGCGGTGCAGGCGCGCCCACGACGGCGTCCATTCCTCCAGTTCGACATCGGGTCCCAGTCGCGCCATGATCTCGGGCGCGCGCCTCGCCATCGCCTCGGCCCAGCGGTAGCTGAACTCGCGCGGACCCTCGAAATGGAGGCCGACCTCTACCCGCCCCGTCCTGGACTGGGGCCAGACTTCGAAGTGCACGCGGGGGTCGCGCCGATAGCACTGAAGAAAGCTGAAGCGCTGCCGCCACTGAAGCTGTCCCGGGCCGTCGCCGATCCCGGAGGCTTCAACCTCGTCGCGAACCAGCGCCAGGAATTCGCGGACCTTCATCGTCCGGCCTACCCGCCCCGTCATGCAGTGATCGTAGACTGCCCCGCAGCCAACGCCAACCAGCGGCGTCTGCGGCCCCTGGCCCCGTCATGCGTCGCCCTGCGCTTCCCCACAAGGTCCCGTCCTGCGAAGATGCATCCTCAGGAGGAGGTCACGCATGACCGGCGGCGCCGCGCTGATCGACGGCCTCGAACGCGAGGCGGAAGCCTTTTCGACCGAGATCTCCCGCGAGTACTACCTGAACTACTCGGGCCAGAAGGACCGGCTGGAGATCGCCGGCATCTACGAAAACCATGCGAACCTCTTCTCGCGGCAGACGGTCGACGCCGTCCTCTCCGCCGACCGCCACGATCCGCGCCTGCCGGAACTCCGCTGGTTCATCGTCGAGGGATACCTCGAACAGGCCGTAAAGGACCTTACCGAGCGCATCGCCGAACGCGAGACGTCAGATACCGTCGAATGGGACGGAAAGACCATCCCCTACCGCTCCATCCAGCCGCTGGTGATGAACGAGGCCGAACCCGATCGCCGCCACCGGCTTGACGGTCTGCGGGCCAGGCTCACCGGCGCCCAGAACCCGCTGCGCGAGGAGCGCTGGGACCGCCTGTACTCGTGCGCGCGCGAGCTGGGCTTTCGTCACTACCGCGAGATGTGCGACCGCCTGGGACGCCTCGGCCTCACCCAGCTTGGCCGCAAGATGGACCGCTTCCTCTGGGACACCGACGCCGCCTACCGCGCCCAACTGGAGTCGCGCGTGCGCGCTCTGGGCCTGCACCCATCCCGGATCGAAAAGAGCGACCTCTCGTACCTGTTCCGCTCGCCGGAGTTCGACCGCTGGTTCACCAAGGACCGGATGCTGGCGGCCCTCGACGCGACGCTGGCGGGCCTGGGCATCGACTCCGGGTCCCAGACCAACATCCGGCGGGACACGGAACCGCGACCCAGGAAGTCGCCCCGCGCGTTCTGCTCGGCCATCCGAGTGCCGGACGAAGTGGTGCTGGTCATTCACCCTCACGGCGGCCACGACGATTACCGCGCGCTGTTCCACGAGGCCGGACACGCCGAGCACTTCGGCTTCGCCGACCGCGCCCTGCCCTTCACCCACCGCGGTCTGGGCGACAACTCGGTCACCGAGGGCTTCGCCTTCGTGCTCGAGCACGTCGTGTACAACCCCGAGTGGCTGCGCGAGCGTCTGGGCGTCGATGACCCCGCGGCGTACATCGCCTTCTCCCGCTTCCAGAAGCTGTACATGCTCCGCCGTTACGCGGCGAAGCTGGCGTACGAACTCAACCTCCACGTCGACACCAACGTCCGGGGCCACTCGAAGCACTACGCCGACCGGCTAACCGCCGTCCTGGGCGCTCGCTACGCGCCCGAGGACTATCTGTTCGACGTGGACGACGCGTTCTACGCGGCGCGCTACCTGCGCGCATGGATTCTGGAGGCCCAGGTGCGCCGCTACTTCGAGGACGGTTGGGGGCCGCGCTGGTTCGCCTCGCCCGAGGCAGGCGCGAGGCTCCGGGAGCTTTGGTCATGGGGGCAGAGGTACACGGCCGACGAACTGGCCCGCGAACTGGGGTTCGACGGCCTCGACATCGGCCCTCTCGCCACGGAACTGACCTCGTGAGCTACACAACGCCGCACGCGCGCCCTACAATGGGCCCGACGTGAGCCGAGCGAAGGAACGCCGCGCCAAGATCGTTTGCACGCTGGGTCCCGCCAGCTCCTCCGAGGCCGAGGTCAGGGAGCTCGTAGCCGCGGGCATGGACGTGGCCCGGCTCAACATGGCCCACGGCGGCAACGAGGATCAGCGCGCTCGCATCGCCGCCGTCCGCCGGGCCGCCGAGAGCCTCGACGTGGCCGTGGGCGTCATGGTCGACCTGGGAGGGACCAAGCCGCGCGTCGGCGTCCTGGCGCGGCCCATCGACCTCCAGGAGGGGCGCTCCTACACGCTGTCCGCCGACGGCGCCGCCAGCCCGGACGTCATCCCCGTCGACTACCCGCTGCACGACGACGTGCGCCCCGGCGAAGCGATCCTCCTGGACGACGGCGCCCTGGAGCTGCGCGTGGACGAGGTCCGGGGCAGCGCCGTCAGGGCGACCGTCGTGCGCGGCGGCGCCCTCGCGTCGCAGAAGGGCATCAACCTCCCCGAGACCGAGGTGTCCGCGCCACCGCTCACCGAGCGCGATCGCGAGCACATCGCCTTCGGCGTCGCCGAGGGCGTCGATTACTTCGCCCTGAGCTTCGTCCGGCGTCCTGATGATGTCATCGCCGCCCGCCAGGAGATCGCCCGCCACGGTGCGTCGACGCCGATCATCGCGAAGATCGAGAAGCGCCAGGCGGTGCAGCGCCTCGACGACATCCTGGCGGTCAGCGACGGCGTCATGGTCGCCCGCGGCGACCTAGGCGTCGAGCTGCCGACCGAGGAAGTGCCGCTGGCGCAGAAGAACATCGTCCTAGCCGCGAACCGCCGCCTCGTACCGGTAATAACCGCCACTCAGATGCTGGAATCGATGGTCGAGAACGCCCGCCCGACGCGCGCCGAAGCCAACGACGTCGCCAACGCCATCTGGGACGGCACCGACGCCGTCATGCTCAGCGCCGAGACAGCGGTCGGCCGCGACCCACCCGGCGTCGTGCGCATGATGGACCGGATCATCCGGGCGGCCGAGCGCGATCCGAGCGCTTTCCTCACGCGAGTGCGCGAGGCGACGCGCAAGACCGAGGACACCTCCGGGACGGTGAGCCACGCGGCCTGCATCATGGCCGAGACGGACCCGCGCGTGAAGGCGATCGTGCCGTTCACGCGCAGCGGCTACACGACCCGCCTGATGTCGATGGACCGCCCGCCCGTGCCCATCCTTTCGATCTCGCCGGACACTGCCGTCCGCAACCGCTGCTCGCTGTACTGGGGCGCCATCGCCACGACCTCCGAGGCGGGCGGCGGCTTGCTGTCGCTAACCGTTACGGCCGAGGAGCAGGCGCGGAATGTGCTGGGCCTTCGCGACGGCGACGTGATCATCGTCGTCGTCGGCTGGCCGCCCGAGGTGGCCATGGCGGCCAACATCCTCCGCGTCCACCGCCTCGGCGACCCCGTCTGAGGGCGAGCGGCCGAAGACGACGAACGCCGCCCTTCAGGGTGGCGTGACGACGGGTGCCAACCGCGAGCAAAGGATAAATCGAATCGACGGGAGAGTCTGAGGTCATTGAGGAACTATCTGCTCCAATGGTGCAAGGGTCATCGCTGACCTCACCCTCTGTCTGCCGACATCCCCCTCTCCGCGCGACGCGGAGAGGGGGACCGAGGGGGTGAGGTGGAATGCGAGTTCAACCGTTTGACCCGCTCACCGGCCCGCCGCACTCCCGTCGGCTGTACCACCTATTGTGTCAATGACCATCAAACCCGCCCCTGCCACAGGGGCCGGCTGCCGCGGCCACGTTCGGCTGCACCAGTTGTTTCCTCAACGACCACCAGGGTGGCGTGCAGCAGCCCGGAGGACGACGGCCACCTTGAAAAGGTGGCCTTCATTAGCACAGACGCGTCTCGCCATGCCTGCGGCGCCCAAACCCTCCGGGGCCGCCATTCCGCCTTGACGTTGACGCGAAAGTAACCTAGGGTGGAACGCGTTCGTCATCACCATCTAGAGGAGCATCCCACCATGCGCGAAGCCGTCATCGTCGACGCCTGCCGCTCGCCGTTCGCCCGCGCCGGCAGCAAGGGTGTCTTCAAGGACATCACCCACATCGAGCTGATGGTCCCTCTGCTCAAGACCATCATCCAGCGCAACAAGCTCGACGCGGCGACCATCGACGAGTTCATCGTCGGCTCCGTCGGCCTGTCGGGCCCGCTGACCTACGCCCGCCACTATCTGTTCGAGGCCGACCTTCCGCAGACGATCTCTGGCCTCGACCTTAACAAGCAGTGTGGCTCGTCGCTGCAGGCTGTCCTCCAGGCCGCGCAGTCGGTCATGACGGGCATGTCCGACATCGTCCTCGCCGCTGGCGTCGAGACCATGGGCCGCATCGACCCCGTCCCGCCGGAGGAAGAGGGTGGCCGCCAGACGAGCGAGACCGAGACCGGCCGTCCGCAGCGCCCGGGCCGCGCCGAGGACTGGGCCAGCGCCGAACTACTGCCGCGCTGGTACCGCAAGGTCGAGCCCTGGATCATGAACATGGGCATGACGGCTGAGAAGCTGGCGAAGGTCTACAACGTCGCCCGTGAGGACGCCGACAAGTTCGCCCTCAAGAGCCACCAGAAGGCCGTTGCCGCGCAGAAGAAGAACGCCTTTGCGCCCGAGATCGTCCCCATCAACATCAAGTACAAGGACGGGACATCCGTCACCGTCAGCGAGGACCAGGGTCCGCGCGCCGACACGACGCTGGAGGCGCTGGCGAACCTCAAGCCGGCGTACGTCGAGGGCGGCCAGGTCACGGCGGGCAACGCCTGCCCGCGCAACGACGGCGCATCGATGGTGCTCGTGATGTCGAAGGACAAGGCGAAAGAGCTGGGCCTGAAGCCGCTGATGACCTACCGTCAGGCGGCGACCGTCGGCGTCGACCCGACGATCATGGGCATCGGCCCCGTGCCTTCGACGCAGAAGCTGCTCCAGCGCACCGGCATGAAGATCACCGACTTCGACTTCGTCGAGGTCAACGAGGCGTTCGCTTGCCAGGTGTTCGCCGTGCAGCGCGAGCTGGGCATACCCGAGGACCGATTGAACGTCTACGGCGGCGCGGTGGCGCTGGGCCACCCGCTGGGCGCCAGCGGCGGCCGTCTGACCGGCACGCTCGGCTTCCAGCTCCGAGACCACAACAAGGAGTGGGGCCTGGCGACCCTCTGTATGGGCGGCGGCATGGGCCTCGCCGTCAGCTTCCAGCGCGAGCATTACGACTGGTAGGCGAGAGCATAGGGCAAAGGGCAGAGAGCAGGGGCCTCGGGAAACCGGGGCCCCTGTTTGTTCGTGACGGCGGATGCCGTTACGCGGTGGAGCGTTGCCTTACCGAAGCGAGGGCGAGCAGAACGGCACCCGCGGCCGCGAGAACGAGCGCAACAGCGCTTCCTCGATGTTGCGTCGGGCCCGCGCCCGTGCGCGGCAGGCTCGACACGGTGGGTTGAGCGGTCGCGATCGCTACCGGCGGACAAGCGCTCTCCTCAACCGAGGTGGCAGCCTGAGCCGCGACCTCCCGGCCCGGAGCGTCGAGGGCGCGCAGGGTGACGTTGAGAGATGCGACCAACCATCGATCCTCGAGAGGCAGCGCAGGAAGCGGTACCTCGAATTCCGTTGCGTCAGCGCCCAACGTCTCGTCAATGGTGACAGTGCGCCGATCTTCCGTAAGAGGCGGCAGACATGGATCCGACGCGTTCACTCGAATCGCCAGTAGCGTCCCTGTGAGCCAATATTCGGCTGCGCCCGCAAGCGGCGTCCACGATATGCGGTTGCCATCCATCTGCACTCCCAGGTCAGGCGTCGGGGTCGGCTCTTGCGCCGAGGCGGTCTGATCGCCCGCTGGCCATCCGCTGACGGATGCAGCCAGCATAGTGACCGTTGCACCCGCGACGAGTAGCGTTCGCACGTTAGCCCTCCTTCCTAAGCTGGGCCTTCAGATTAGCATGTGCCTCAGAAGCACCTTGCAATCCAATGCTATTGACAAGCGAGAAAAGGGAAGTAGTATTGGCCGGAGCGGACACTATTCAGGCGAACCAGGCCGACAAGCCTTTCCTCTGCAGCGAGGGAGGAGGCGGGATGGCTTCGGTGCGAGGTTGGCTCCAAGCGGCCACCACAGCCTCTAGGTTGGGAATCCCCACGGGCGTGACTGCCGCGGCTCTCGTCGCAGCGACCGTCGCGCTGGCGCTGACGGTCGCGTCTCTAGACTGCTGTAAATTCCGGCGGGCAGTCCCTGCGGTTTCC
>JBBITS010000041.1:1596-14301 GCA_037440665.1 Chloroflexota bacterium | reverse complement strand
TGAGCTGCGTCGCGCGCAGGCCGTCGATTCCGGCGTCCGACAGCAGCCGCTCAATCAGCGGGATGTCCTGGTTCGCGAGCTGCTCCTGCAGGTTGATGGTGTTGGTCGACACTATGACTCGCTCGCCGTTGCGGATGGCATGGATGGCCGATGGCGTCAGATAGGCCAGCGACTTGCCGACGCCGGTTCCGGCCTCGACGATGAGATGCTCGCCGCCCATGAGCGCGCTGCGCACGGCCTCAGCCATGCAGAGCTGTTCGTCGCGACGTTCGAAGCCATCCATGACCCGCGCGGCCACGGAGGTGAGCAGGTCCTGGACCTCGTGGGGTTCCACCTCCCGCGGCTCCGGAGCGGATTTGATCTCCGGGCCTGGCGTGGCTGGCGCGCAGACGAAGTCGTGGGGTGGCTCGCCGAGAACGGGAGGCCTCAGCGCCTGCGTTTCGCCCACGGCCTCGCGCAGGAGGTGGCGCAATCCCCAGTCGGAAGCGCGCGCCAGGCGCTCAGCTTCGCTCAGAAGATGCGGTTCCAGGTCGAAGAGGCGGGCGCGAAGCTCCACAAACGCCGCCTGCGCCGCCTGCGCGTCCTCCAGCGCCCGGTGCTGCACCGGGAACTCGATGAGCAGCCCCCGCATGATGCCGCGCAGGCTGTACTCGGCGAGGCCAGGAACGAGGAGCGCCGCCAGGTCGCGCGTGTCGTACGACGGGCCGGGCGGCACGATGCCCTTCCGCGCCAGGAAGGACAGGTCGAACTGCACGTTCTGACCCACGACTGGATCCGATCCGATGAACGCCTCCAGTTCGGTCGCCACCTCTGCGAACGACGGCGCCGACGCCAGCTCCGCCGGGTCGATGCCGGTCAGACGTTGGATGCGGTAGTCGACGGCCCGGCGCGGGTTGACGAGCGTCCGGAACGTGTCGACGACGCCATCCACTGTGAAGCGCACGGCCCCGACCTCGATGATCTCGTCGGACTCGGGATCGAGTCCCGTCGTTTCGAGGTCCAGAGCGACATAAGCCGGCATAGCGTGAGAGGTCGGGGCCTGCTGCGGAACGGGTGACGCTCGATTCTAGCATGGCGCCGCGCCAGACCTGTCGCCTGGGCGGCGGCTACGTGTTGGGGATAGAGACGCCTTCGAAACTATCCTCGGTGAACGGTTGCGGGTCGCCGTCCAGAAGGCCGACGTGGGGCACGCAGCGGCCAGCGTGCAATTCCTCCAGAAGCTCGCGCTCCGAGGTCAACTCCTTCTCGAAGACCAGCGCGTAGATACCGATTCCCTGCGTCGAGTGCGCATCGCTGCCGGCAGTCATCGTCTTGCCCAGATGCTTCGCAACTTTCAGAGCAAACAGGTTCTCCCGAGCAGTGTTAGCGCCGTTCAGCACCTCAATGCCGTCCACCAGCTTGAACACAGCCATGCGCTCCGCCGCTTCCTCCGGGCTCATGGTGAACGGCTCCTTCCCCTGACGCTGGAAGTACACGGGGTCGAAGAAGTGACGGAACGGGTGCGCCACCGACATGAACCCGCCGACCTCGTCGAGCACGCGGCGCAACTCCTTTGCCTGATGAATGCCCGTCCTGTACTCGGGAAGTCCCACGACGATCATGTGGCCCAGGTCGGTGGACACTTCCATGCCGTTGTTGATGAACAGGTTGCTGTGCTGCACCCTGTAGTTGTCGAGGCTGAAGCGATCCCACAGGCGGTCATGCTCGGTGATGTTGACCGCCGTCAGGCCTCGGCGGATGGCCTCGGCGGCCAGGTCCTGGGGATCGAGGGCGCTGTCGGTCGCGCCCTTCGTGGTGTGCACGTGCATGTCGATAATGGTCCGGGGCATCGCGAGGCAGTATAGCGTCCCCCCTGCGACGGGCCAGCGCGCACCCTCAGCCGACCTCGGCCAGCCACGGCAGAGCCCATCCGAAGAGCGCAGCAGCGACGCCGGCCCCCATCAGCACTGCGCCGCGCCACTGCCATCCGGCCACCGCCAGTGGCAGGGCCAGCATCACAACGACCGCGGCGACCAAGCCTGTGTACACGGCATTGGGGCTGCCCATGCCGCCGTCCGGCCAGCGGTCTTCCATGCCCTTCAGGGCCAGCCCCAGCACGAGCCCCAGCGCCGCCAGCAGGTACATGGCGAAAGCATGGACGACGACGATGAGCGCCAGGAGATTCGTCCGCTCAGGGACGGCCCGGCGCACGGCGGCGCTGCTTCTCGCGAGCCTCAGGAGCGTCAGCGCCGCCACCGGCGCCAAGACCAGCGCCAGACCGTAGCCGACGATGACGCCCGCCAGGATCTCGCGCACTCACCCGTCCTCGGCGGCCAGCGTCCCCGCTGCGCCCATCGTGTGAGCCTCGGACCAGCGCCAGCGGCCGCGCTGGAGAACCGAGGCGACGCCCGCCGGATTCTCGGCGTCGCCAACGAGCAGGAACAGGGACGGACCCGCGCCACAGAGGTGAGGCCGCAGGCCGCGGGCGCGCAGTTCGCCGAACATGCGGCTCGTCTCAGGCTGTTCCGCCGCCATCACCGTCTCGAACGCGTTTACGACATCGTCGTCGGCCACCGGCTCGTTGCGCCATAGCTTCGCCGCCAGACGGCCAGTGTGCGAGCCGTCCGAAAACGCGCCTTCCGTCAGAGCGCGGTACATCCGCGCCGTCTTGTCGGCAGGCGAGGGTGCACCCAGCCACGCGATGATCAGCCGCTGCCGCGGACCGTCTCCCAGCGGCTTCACGCGGTCGCCGCGCCCCATCGCCAGCGCAGCGCCGCCTACCAGGAAGAACGGCACGTCGGACCCGACGGTCCCGGCCAGTTCAGCCAGGGCGTCGTGCTGCCAGTTCAGGCCCCACAGGGCGTTCAGCCCTCTCAGAACGGCGGCCGCGTCGCTGCTGCCACCGCCGAGTCCGGCGGCGACGGGGATGTGCTTGACCAGCGTGATGCGCGCGCCGCGCCGGACCCCTGTCCGATGACGCAGCCGCTGCGCCATGCGGAACGCGAGGTTCGACGCTGGCTCCTCGCCGGCCAGCGGCCCGGCGTCGCCTTCGACGACGAGTTCCAGATCATCCGCAGGCTCGACCGCCACTGCGTCGCAGAGGTCGATGGTCTGGAGGACGGTGCGCACCTCGTGGTAGCCGTCCGGGCGGCGGCCAAGGACCTCGAGGGTCCAGTTGATCTTCGCTGGAGCGCAGAGTTTCATGGGAACCGCGTCAGATACGCCCGCGTCAGCGCGGACCATTCCTCAATCGCCAGCGTCTGGGGCCGGCGCGACTGGTCGATGCGCGCCTCTTGCAACAGCCTCTCGGCCTCGCCGGGAGCGAGGCCAAGTCCGATGGCAAGCGAATTGCGGAGTTGCTTGCGCGGCGACGAGAAGCCGGCGCGCGCGACCCGGAAGAAGGCGTCCATGCGCTCCGCGGGTGCTCCGCCGCGTGGCCGGGACGCGACGTCGATGCGCACGACGGCTGACTGCACCCTGGGCGGCGGCCGGAAGGCGCCCGGCGCTACCAGGAACAGGCGTCGCGCTTCACCGTACACCTGCACAGCTACGCTCAGCAGACTCATGGCGCCCGGACGGGCCGTCATGGCGTCTGCGGCCTCGCGCTGGACCATGACGACCATGCGCTCGGGCCGCGCGTCACCTTCGAGGAAGTGACGGACGACGGCCGACGCGATGTTGTACGGAAGGTTGCCCGCCATCACGTAAGGCGGCGCGGCGCCACCGGCCCGCAACAGCTCGCCGGGCGTCAGGTCCAGGACGTCGGCGTGCACGACCGCGACGTTGCGGCCGAGGAAACGCGCGGCCAGGCGCTCCGCGAGTTCGTCGTCCAACTCGACTGCCACCACGAGCTTCGCCCGTTGGGCCAGCGCCTCGGTGAGGTCGCCGGGGCCCGCGCCAACTTCGAGGACGGTCGTCCCCGGTCCGGCGCCGGTCGCATCGACGATGCGCGCGAGGATGTTCGGGTCCGTCAGGAAGTGCTGGCCGAGGCTCTTCTTGGGAAGGGGCAGAGCGGCTCGCCGCCTCGGCTGCGTGGGAGCTGGCACAGCGTCAGTCTGCGAGGATATAGATGTCAACCCAGCCCGGCACGAAATCAGGCGTCACCCCGTCAGGATAGCCCAAGTCTATCAGGTGGCCGACAACAGCGCCGCCGGTGTCGGCAGCCACGCCGTAGCCGTACCCAGGAACGTACAGCTTGGTGCCAAGGGGGATTATGTTGGGGTCCACTGCGATGACACCGTACGTCACCGGAACCCCTGTGGCCGTGATGCCGTAGTAGGGGTCGGTAGGCGCGCGGCCCGCCGACGCCGGGTTGTACCACGTCGCGTAGACGCGAAGCGTCTGAGCGATCCGCGCGCCTTCGGGTGGGGGACCGCCCCGGGCGTCCGCAGGGGCGCCACCCGAGGCCAGGGCCTGAGGAGCGACGGCAGGCGAGTAGTACACGATGGTGTCGCGAGGCTCCGGATCGAACCACTCGGCCACCAGCTCTCTGGAGGTCTCGACGCCGTTCTCGTAGTTGACGCTGTACTGCCGATAGCGGACGCCGTCGTTGCCCTCCACGATGCGCGCTCGGCCGAAGGGCAGCGAGGGGTCCGGCTCGAACACCGTCTGCGATTCCACGAACTCCTGCTCCATCGACAGCTCGTTGGACAAGAGGATGATGTGAACGGCCATGTCCGGCCGCACGCTGCTGTCCAGCGTCGGCTCCACGCGCACGTCGTCTCCTGCGGGCAGCTCGATCCCGGCCTCGTCCAGCGCCTCTCCGACGGTGTCGCGTAGGGTATACACCACGCGACGGCCCGAAGGCAGCGCGACCGTGATCGGCGTGGCGTGGCGCACGGTGATTTCCAGACCGGCAGTCAGTTCGCTGTCGGTCGAAGGCACGACGAGGTCGCCAGGACCAAGGCGTACACCCATCTCTTTCAGGGCCAGGCCAACTGTCGGACGGCTGGATTCAAACGGAATGCGCTGACCGTCCTCTGCGACCTCGAACTGTACCGCGCGGCGCACCTCGATGGAGACAGAGGCGACGGGGGCGGAGCGAGAGCCGCTCGGTTTCGCCGAAACGGCGATCGGCTGCGGTACCAAAGGCGCCGCCGGCGACACGAAGACACTGTTTTGCAGCACGCTGTCGCGCGGGTCCAAGACGACGCCGGCCTCGAGGAGGGCGCCGGCGATAGTCAGCGCCTGCGTCCTGAGCGACAGCGCACGGCCATCGACTTCGATAAGCGCCTCGGTGGCGCGTACGACGGTAATGGATGATCCCTGCACGTCGAGTTCGTCTGCCGCGTGCAGATCGATCCCCGCCGATTCGAGCGCGTGCCGCTCGCTGGCCGCGCGGACGGCGATGGTGCGCTCCACGCCGTCGACGGAGACGACGAAGCGCCGCACAGGGTGGGCGAGGAAAGCCAATACCAGCACGGCCGCCAGGGCGACAACCGCCGCCGCGTGGTGTTGACGCCTGGGATTCACGAGGAAACGGATTGCGCCACCAGTACGATAAGGCGGCTGGTCCCGCCGCCACTTCTCCTGCGCCGTTCCCCTCGCAGGTGGCTGCAAGACCCTCAAGCCACCTCCTCGGCAGGGCATCCACCCCTGCCCGGAACCACCGGGTGAGGGAGAGAACGGCCGTGCACCCGCCGTCGATCCGGCCCGCGAGCTTGAAGCCGCCAGCAAGCTCCGACCCGGTAGCCCTGCGGCACCCGAACCAGACTGCTTACCGCTGCTTCCTTCCGGACCTGACGGGGTTCACAGCGGTTCGCCGCGCAGGACCAGGTCCTCAACGCCGCTGAACGGCCACAGTCCTCCGGTGCCTAAGACCTCGGGCGGGGATTCAACCCCGCTATAGCGGCTTGCGGGTACAGGGCACCGCTAGCTCCCCGTCTAGCACGACCGCGAACCATGCTAGTCGCGCCCTCTCGTGGGTGTCAAGCATGCCGCGAGGCGCTCGGAGAGCCCTTCGCCCGGCGTTCTTTAGCGCGGGATCACCAGGCCTTCAGCGCCGAGCGCATGGCTCCTATGTCCGGCTGGATCGTGATCTTCGGCGTCATGCTGAACTGGTATCCGGAAGTTCCCGCCGGGCCCTCGAACCAGAGCCAGCCACGGACCAGAGCCGCGTCGGGTGACACGTCCTCCATCAGCCAGTAGAACACCATGGACGTCGTGGTGACGAGGACGCCGCCAGGGATCCATTCACCGTCCTCTGTGAGGGTCCCGAAGGGGCCGACGTCGGCGTCGACGACCTGTCCGGCGTTGTTGTAGACGGCGGCGCACCCCTGCAAACCTGTGTACGGCGTTTGCGACCGGTTGCGAAGCTGCCAGGCGAAGATCACGTCTTCGCCCCACCACGCGGCGATGGTCTTGAGCACGAGAACGTTGGGATCGGGCAAAGGCGAGGCCTGCGTCCTACCGTCCACCACCCGCACGCTCCACGAGGCTGGCTGCGGCAGCCCGAGCTGGTCGAACTTGATGTCGAACACCCCCTGGCTGTGCGGGTGTGACACCGGCGGGCACAGCGGCGCCTGCTTCTCCGCGATCACGTTGCCTGCAGCGTCGAGCAGCGTCCCCTTCACAACGATGCCCGTTCCCTGGACCTCCGTGTCGTTGTACATCTCACCGACCAGATGCCTATAGCCTTCGGAGTCCGTCTGCAGGCTCACGTTCTCGATGCAGCGCGCGCCGACAGCCAGAGCGGCGAAGCCCGCCAGCGCGGTCACTGTGACGATCCCCTTGAGCCTCGCCTTCCAGGTCATGGTGAACTCCTTCCACGCGTCGCCAAGGTAAGGCGACGCCCTCTTGCCCGCGCCCGGGCAGTCTATGCTGGCGAGGGCCAGCCTTGCGCCGGGCGGGCATGGAGCCTGCTAGCGCGCTCAACCGCCCCCTCATTAGTTCCGTAGCGTCACACTCTACGGAACCTATGTCAACCGTAGAATCGGCGCCCTGTTCGCAGTCTGTGACGAACGTCAGAGCCCGCGCGTTTCACGCCTACAGATCGCCCGTCCAGTTCCTTATGTTCCCTAGCCTTGGTCTTGTCAGCGACAGCGCAGACGGCTATGATCCGGCGAAACATCCGTTCCAAATGGCTCGCCTCGCCCAAGGGAAGGAGTCCGCAGCCGGATGTCCCAGATTCGCTTCGTCCACGCAGCAGACCTCCACCTCGACAGCCAGTTCAGCGGCCTGCTCAGCCACTCCGCCGAGGTCGCAAACGTGCTGCGCGACGCCACGTTCGCCGCCTATTCCAACGTCATTGACCTCTGTCTACGCGAGAAGGTCGACGCTCTGCTCATTGCCGGCGACGTGTACGACAGCGCCGACCGCAGCCTGCGCGCCCAGCTTCGGTTCTACGAGGGGCTGCGGCGCCTCGGCGAGGCCGGCATCCGCTCCTTTGTTTGCCACGGCAATCACGACCCTCTGGACGGCTGGGAGGCGCGCCTGACTCCACCGTCCATGTGCCACCGCTTCGGCCCGGAGGTTGAAGCCGCGCCTCTCGATCCCGGCGACCCGGGCAAGGCGACCGTTTACGGAATCAGCTACCCGCGGCGCGACGTCCGCGAAAACCTTGTGCCGCGCTTCCAGCGCCACTCCTCGGACGGCTTCGCCATCGGCCTTCTGCACTGCAACGTGGGCTCCAACACCGGCCACGAGGCTTACGCGCCATGCACGCTCGATGACCTCAGGTCGGCGGGTATCGACTACTGGGCCCTTGGCCACGTCCATGCCCGCCAGGTGCTAAGCGAGAAGGACCCAGTCATCGTCTACCCTGGCAACCCTCAAGGCCGTCAGCCCAACGAGGTCGGCGAGCGCGGCGTCTACCTGGTCGAGGCCGACGGCAGCGGCCGCGTCTCGCTGGCCTTCCACGCCATTGACGTCGTCCGCTGGGCATCTTCAGTTGTTGACGTGACCGGCCTTGACACAGAGCAGGATGTGTTCGACGCGGCCGAAGACGCTGTCGACAGCCTTCTGGCCGGCGCCGACGGGCGCCACGTCGTGTACCGCCTTTCCGTCACCGGCCGTGGCCAGCTCTACCAGAGCACACGCAGGGAAGGGTTCACGTCCGACCTCCAGGAGCATCTGAACGACGCGTATGGCGCTCGCCGGCCGTTCGCCTGGTGCGAGCGCATCAACGTCTCGACGTCGTCACCCATCGACCGCGCGGCGCTCCTGGAATCGGGCGACTTCGTGAGCGACCTCCTGCGGCTGATAGACGAGATTCGCGATAGCGCTTCACTGCCCGACGACCTCCGGGGAAAACTCAACGACCTTTACGCCCACCACCGCGCGCGGAAATATCTCAAGGATGCCCTCCCGGAGAACGAGGGCATCCGCGCGCTGCTGGACGAAGCCGAGGCCCGTTGTCTCGACGAGCTGGTCGCGGGAGGCGCGCCGTGAGGATCAAGCGCATCCACGTGGACGGCTTCGGCGAGCTGTCCGGTTGGGACAGCGGCGATCTGGACGGGCCGCTGACGGTGATCTATGGCCCTAACGAAGCCGGGAAGAGCACGCTGCTGGCGTTCGTCCGGACCGCCCTTTTCGGCTTCCCGGACAAGAAGCGCGCAGATTTCTACCCGGCGCTGCGCGGCGGCAGGCACGGCGGCAGGCTTACTGTCATCGACGACCGGGGGGCTGAATACCTCGTTGAACGCTACGAGAACGCCGGAGGCCAGGCCGTCCGCGTCACGGGGCCCGACGGGCGCGGGCACGACAACGATGGCCCTCTGCGCGTGGTGTTAGGGCAGGCGTCGCGGCCCGTATTCGAGAACGTCTTCGCCTTCAGCCTGAACGAGCTCCAGCGCCTGGAGTCGCTCAACGAAGACGACGTGAGCGCGCAGATCTACAGCGCCGGCATGGGCGCAGCGCGTCTGCCAGCCGCGCTGAAAAGGATCGACGCTGACCGTGAACGCATCTTCAAGGGCGGTGGTTCCAGGCAGGAGATAGCGGCAATTCTGCGGGATATCGAGGAGGTCGAACGGAAGTTGGCGCAGACAGAGAACGACGCCGCCGAATACGGACGCCTCCTGGCGCAGCGGAAACAGATCGAAGACGATCTCGCCGGTCTCGAGGCGCGCCTGTCAGACCTCAGGTCTCGCCAGCGGGAAATACAGCACCTCCTCGCTGCCTGGGGCGACGCCTACGCCCTGCGCGAGTGCGAGAAGAAGATCGCTGACCTGCCGCCGATCGCCGACTTCCCGGAAGACGGCGTCACCCGTCTCGAAGAGGCCGAGAAGCGAAAGAAGGAATACGAACAGATTTGGAGGGACGCCCGTTCGAAGCTGGAGGACGCGGAAGGCGAGGCTACGCTCGAAATAGCCGATGAGGCGATCCTCGGACACGCCACCCAGATCGACGCGATCCGCGAAGGAACCACAAGCTTCCGCAACTCGGTTCGAGACCTGCCCGAGCGCCAGGGCGAACTCCGCGGCCTGGAGCGCGATCTTGCGGACAGCCTCCTGGCTCTCGGCCCAGACTGGAATGAGGAGAGGCTGCGGTCTTTCGACACATCCATAGCGGTCAGAGACGCCGCCGAGCAGTGGCAGAAGCGCCTCGACGCCGCCGAAAGCGCGCTCCGCGACGCGCGCGCCAACGCCGAGCGCGAACGCAGGCCCCTGGAGGAGGCGCGCCGCGCGTCGCAAGAAGCCCGGGAAAAGGCCCGGCGCGAGGCGCGCCCAGAGCTGGACGAGGACGAGATCGGCCGCCGGCGGGCTATCCTGCGCGAGTCGCGCACTCTGCTGAAGGACTACGAGCTCGCCTCGCTGCGCTTCGCCGACCAGAAGGAAGGCGCACGGAGAGCTTCGCCACCGGCGACCCTGCCGATTCTGCTGGCCGTCGCCGGCATTGCCGCAGCCGTCGTTGGGCTCATTCTAGGCAGGGACGCAGCCATCCTGGGCGGTGTGTTTGGCCTGGCCCTGCTCCTCGCGTCCGCGTACGCGCTCCTGGAGCGGCGCCGGAGCGGCGCCACCGGAAGCATTCCCCTCGCCGAAGCCAGGGCCGCTTTGGAGCGCAGTCGCGAGGCTCTTGAGACGGCCGTCGCCCCTCTTCTTACCGGCATTCCCAAGGACCATGATCTCGACGCCATCGAGCAGGACCTCGACCGCGCCGGCGCCGCTCTCAGAGCGTGGAGCGAGGTCCAGCGGGAAGTCGAAGCCACAAGCCGCCGTGAACAACAATGCGAAGGCGCGCTACAAGACGCCACGGAACGCCTTGAAGCGGCGCGGCAAGAACTGGATCGGGCGCAGTCGGCGTGGGCCCACTGGCTGCTGGAGCGCGGGCTTCCTGACACGCTCCAGCCCGGCGCTGCGCTCGTCCTTTTCGAGCGCGTGGAAAAGGCGCGTGACTTCGCCCGCGACGCGGTGGGCGAAATGCGCAGGCGCGTCGGCGCGATCCAGAAGGACATCGCGGAGTACGCGCGCCTCGTCGCTCCCCTCGCGCGGGAGTTCGGCATTCAGGCGCAGGAAGATGACGCCGCCAGCATCGCCAGTGCGGCTGAGCGGCTGGTGGCCCGCTTCGGAGCCGCCGCCGAAGGGGCCAGCCGCAGGCGCCGGGCCCTCGAAAGGGCCGCCGAAGCCCGAAAGGACGCCGAAGCGGCGGAACGCCGCTTGCAGGACGCCCGGGCCGAACTGGAAAGCCTCCTCGAAAAGGGCGGGACAGATGATCCCGAGGAGTTCCGCCGTCGCGCAGCGCTGTACGCCGAACGTCAGGAACTACAGCGACAGAGCCGCGACCTCGAAGAGCGGCTGCGCAAGGAGGCCCTCTCTGGCGGCCTCAGCATCGATGAGTTTTGCCAGCGCCTGGCCGCAACGAACGAAGATGAACTGCGGTCCGAGAGCGGAGCCCTGGAGGGAGAGCTGCAAGAGGCGGAAGCAAAGCTCAAGGAACTTGTGGAGGAGCGAGGTCGCGTCCTCAACAGCCTGGAGGCGCTCGCCCACGAGGAGCGCGCCTCGGACCTGCGCGCGGAACGCGAGCTGCTGAAGGAGCGGCTACGGGCTCATGCCCGCCGCTGGTCAGCCCTCACAACCGCCGCCTGGCTGCTCGAACGCGCTCGCGCCAGATACCAGGAGGAACGCCAGCCCGGTGTCATCCAGCACGCGCAGGATTTCTTCCGTACCGTCACAGCCGGGCGTTACGAGAGGATAGTGGCTCCGCTGGGCCAGCAGCAGATCGAGGTCATCGAGCGCGACGGAACCACGAAGAAGCCGGAGCAATTGAGCCGGGGCACGCAGGAACAGCTCTACCTGGCGCTGCGCTTCGGCCTCATCCGCCAGTTCGGCGACCAAGAGACGCGCCTGCCGGTCGCCGTCGACGAGATCCTCGTCAACTTCGACGCCGCCCGGGCGCGCGCCGCCGCCGAGGCCTTCGCAAAGCTCTCGGAGACCAACCAAGTACTGGTGTTTACCTGCCTCCAGAACATGGTCGATCTCTTCACGTCGGTCGTGCCTCATGCGCCGGTCATCACGCTGGGTGAGAGCGGAGAACCTCCGGCCGCCTTCAAGCGCGCGGCGCGCGGCGGCCGCCAGCGGCTACTGTAGCTTCTCGAAGTTCACGCGCACGCCGCGGTCGATGGGCACCGGCTGCCAGTGAATGGCCCGGTAGCGCAGGTGCCCGTAGCTGCCGGCGAAGTGCAGCCACTTCACCATGCCAGGCTCGACGTTCGCCGTGTCGCGCCAGCCGTCGAACTGATACGGCTCGAAGCCGTTGTACATGATGAGCTGCCCCGGCCGGACGGCGGGCGTCACTCGCGCTTCGACGCGCGCCTCGGACACGTCGTTGAACACCCGCAGCATATCGCCGTCCGCCACGCCCTTGCGCAGCGCATCCTCGGCGCTGACGTACACCGTCGGGTGGCCGCGATGCGTGTTGAGAATGACGACGTTAGTCATGTTCGTCGAGTTGCTGCTCCAGCGCGGGTGTCCGCCCGTGACCTCGAACGGATAGTCGCCGCCCTGCTTGGGCGGGTCCTTGTAACACGGCAGCTCTTCGCCTGCCTCCAGGAACCACTCGTGGTCGATGTAGAACTGCGCCCGGCGCGTCAGCGTCGGGAACGGCTCTTTCTTCTCCGTCTGCCATCGGAAGGGCGAGTGCGTCTCGTCCGGCTTGAGGTCCGACGCCTGCGCCAGCGCCATCGGCGAGCTTCCCCAGTCCGTGAAGCGCACGTAGCCCGTCTTACGCAGCGTCTCCAGCGTCGTGCCCGCAGGAATCGTGCCGCCCGCGGCCGAGTCCGTCACCATCTCGTTGATGACGTCGTCGTCCGTCTGGAAATAGCCGTTCTTGGTGATCTCGGCGACCAGGTTGTCGAGGCGGATGGGCAGTCCGATCCGGGACGTGAATTCCACGAAGCCACGCTTCTTCGCCCGCTCGGAGAGCTTCCGGGCCATCGCCACCGCGAACTGCCACTCGCTCTTCGTGTCCTGCGGCGGGTCGACGACCCGGTCAGACAGCGTGAGGTTGAGCACGTCGGGCGTCGTGTACGGGAAGTTGGGCTTCTCGTAGTGGTGGGCCGCCGGCAGGACGATGTCGGAGTACATGCCCGTCGTCGTGAGACGCACGTCGAACGAGACGATGAGCTTAAGCTTCGGCCAGAGGTTCTTCAGGAGGTGGCTCTGGCCGCCGCGCGTCCGGCGCAGCATGTTGCCGCCGATCTCGAACAGCACGCGGGGCTGCACGCCGGGCGGCGGCGACTGACTGCCTTCCCACCACCCCTTCTGCAGCGCCTCTTCGACGTACTCCGACAGC
>JBBITS010000041.1:0-1586 GCA_037440665.1 Chloroflexota bacterium | reverse complement strand
GGCCGCTTCATCCCCGGGTCGCCCCAGCCCGGGCGGTCCCATGTCTCTCCGTAGCCACAGTGGTTCAGCCACCAGAAGGCAGGCGGGACGTTGCCGCCCATCGCCGCGCCCCGGTAGCCCATCTCGTGAACCAGTATCTCGTCGGTCAGCGACGGGTCCTGGGCCTTCATAGCGGCGGCCATCGACCGCATCCCGTCGAACGTCTGCTTGGCCGCTTCCGGCCCGGGCTGCGGCTTCGACATCCACGTCATCATGCCGTCGAACATACCGACGGCCCAACTGCGGATACCTGAACCCTGCCTGCCCCAGTTGCCCGTCAGCGCCAGAACCAGGCAGATGGCGCGCTCCATCAGGTCGCCATGATACGACTTGCCGAAGGTCCAGCCATCGAGAACGTGCGTCTTCTTTTTCGCGACCATGCGCGCCAGCCGCCGTATGGTGTCGGGATGGACGTCGCACATGGCGCTGGCCAACTCCGGCGTGTACCCGGTCAGACGCTCGCGCAGCAACTCGAACGCCGGAACGACCTCGACCGTCTTGCCGCCGGCGAGCGTCGCCCTGTATGCGCCCTCCAGCGTCGGCCTGATCCTTCCAAGGGCGAGCGTGCGCGGCGCTTCGACGATCTGTCCGCCCTTCTCGTCGTACATGTAGAAGACGTCGTCGCGCCCGTCGGCCACCACGTCCGACTGGCGGAGGAACCGACGCGTGTCGCGCCGGACGAGGAGCGGCAGGTCCGTCTGCTCGCGGACGAACGCTGCGTTCATCAGGCCTTCATCGATGATGACGTTGCACATGGCCAGCGCCAGCGCGGCGTCGGAGCCGATGCGCACTGGCACGAACATGTCGCCGTGGATGGCCGACGGGCTGTAGTCGGGGCCGATGGTCACGACCTGCGCCCCCCGGTATCGCGCCTCGACCAGGTAGTGGTAGAAGGCGATGGCGCTGTAGGCGGGGTTATTGGCCCAGATGATCAGCAGGTCCGAGTGGAACCAGTCGTCGTTGCTGGCGCAGGGATCGAAGCGCCCGAACGTGATGTACAGGCCCGGACTCCAGTCGTTGATCTCGCCCTGGACGTCCGTGGACGTGCAGCCGAGGCGGCTGAGGACGGCGCCGGCCATAGAGATGCTCTGGACGCCGCCCTGCCCCGGCGTGCCGATGCGGACGATGCTCTCCGGGCCATCCTCCTGAATAGCGTCCAGGATGGCGTCGCTGATCTCGGTCAGCGCCTCATCCCACGAGATGCGCTTCCACTGGCCGCCGCCACGCTCGCCCACACGGCGCATGGGGTGCAGGATGCGGTCTTTGCCGTAGAGCATCCGGCTCCACGAGCCACCCTTCTGGCAGCCCATGGGATTCATGTCCGGCACGCCCGGCTCGACGACATCGAAAGTCGCCGCCTGCTCCTCGCGGACGACAACGCCATCCTTCACGTACACGCGGTACGGGCAGTTGCTGGGGTAGCAGTCGACGCAGTGGCTGCCCCAGCCCCAGCGGTCGTACGAGAGCTCGGCGCGGTAGCGGCCCTCAGTCGCTTCGCGCGATGCGATACGGTCAGTCTGGTGGTCATGCGGCGAGTCGCCGTATGC
>JBBITS010000040.1:0-14315 GCA_037440665.1 Chloroflexota bacterium | reverse complement strand
TCGAGCTGCAGAACCCCGACTTCATGAAACTGGCCGACGCCTACGGCGTCCGTGGCGTCCGCCTCTACGGCCCGGAGGGCATGGGACGCGCGCTCCGTGACGCCATTGAGCGCTCCGGTGGTGGGGAGACGACGCTCATCGAAGTGCAGATGGCCTTCCGCGCGCCCGGCCGCTGACCGGCCCGCCCGGCGTCACTCAGATACGTCTACATCCAGTTCGCCGGTGAACCGGTCGCCGACCAGCGTCACTTCCAGCGTCGCCCTTCCCCGCGCGCCGTCGTAGGCCCGGACGCCGCCGTCGATCTCCAACTGCGCCGTTACCCGCTCCAGCCCATCGGGCGACTCCTCGACGGCGACGCTGACCGCCGACGCGTACAGCTCGTCGCCATCGGCGCGCGCCAGTGTGACCTCGCCCTCGCCCAGCCCGGCGTCGAGGCCGATGCGCCACGCCAGAGTCGCCATCAGCATCCAGCCGTTGCCGGCGCCATCGAGGACCGTCTGGCGCGTGCCATTCAGCAGCTCTGTCCGCTCAACCACGTCGCCTGATAGCCTGATTCGCACCGTTCGTACCAGCTTCCTGCGCCCGATGCTATACTCGCCTGCGGACTATTCTGCCCCATCTGCCACCGCTTCTTGAAGGACTCCTGCTGCCATGCCCGACAATACGCTATCGACCGAGGCCACGACCCACACGACCCGGCAGTCAGACCCGATGGCCTACTACTTCCGTGACATCTTCCTCATCGGCAGGAGGGAGGCGGCGCGATTGTATCTCATCCGGCACGGCCAGGCCGGCAACAATCTCGGCGGCATCGACACGGTGCCGCCAGACCCGCCGCTGACCGAGGTCGGGCGCGAGCAGGCGCGACGGCTGGGCGAGCGCATGGCCTCGTACGGCGTCGACGCCATCTGCGCCAGCCCGCTGAAGCGCGCGCAGGAGACGGCGCAGGCCATCGCCGATCGCGCAGGCCTCGCCGTGGAGACCGTGCATGACCTCCGTGAGATCGAGAGCGCGACCGAGGGCAACATCCGCGCCGGATTGAAGGCGGTGGCCACGGGCGTCGGCGCTCTTGCCGAGCTTTCGGACGACGAAATCAAGGCCCGGATCGAAGCCAACCCCACGTGGGACAGCTTCCCTCAGGCAGAAGCCAGCCTGCACGCCCGCAATCGCGTGCGCAATGCCATGGACGAGATCATCGCTGCCAATGCTGGCAAGCGCGTCGCGGTCGTCTGCCATGCCGGCGTGATCCAGATGTACGTCGCGATGGTGCTCGGCATCCGCTCCGACTTCCCGTTCTACCCCTTCAACGCTTCGATCACTTCAGTGCGGGCGCAGGGCGACCGGCGGGCGCTGTGGCGTCTGAACGACATCTCGCACCTCGAGGGCATGCCTGTGGGCCTGGGCGGCATTTCGTAGGCCGATTGACGTAGCTCCGGCCCGCCGATACAAAGAACGGCCATGCCCGCAGCGAAGACCTCCATCGCAGCGCTCCCCAGAGGCCACGTCTTCCCGCCAGCCCCCGTGCGGTTGACGGCAGCCGACGCCGCCGCGTACGCCGCCGCCACGGGCGATTGCTCTGACTACGTCGCGGCGGGCCACGTACCTCCGCTCGCGGTCGCGGCGCTGGCGCTGCGCCTGCTGCTCGAGGCCTACGAGCTGCCGCCCGGCTCGCTGCACACCGGGCAGGAGGTCGAGTTTCGCGCGCCGCTGCGTCCTGATGCAGAACTCGCGATGACCGGCGAGGTGGCGCAGCGCTCCGAGCGGGCGGGCATGGTCATCAGCGTCATCGAGTTCACGGTGTCGGGCGACGGTGGTCCCATCGTCAGCGGGCGCACGACGGTCATGGCGCCCCAGGGAGAGTCCTGATGGAACAGCCCTCAGTGCCGCCTCTGTCGCGCGCCTTGACGCAGGACGCCATAAACGCCTACGCCGACGCCGCCGGCGACCACAACCCCATCCACGTCGACGAGACCTTCGCCCGCGCGACGCCCTTCGGCGGAACCATCGCCCACGGCATGCTGGTCCTGGCGTACGTCTCGGAGACCATGACGCGCGCCTTCGGCGATGCCTGGGCGCGCACCGGGCGGCTCAAGGTCCGCTTCAAGGCGCCCGCCCGCCCCGGCGACACGCTGACGGTGACCGCCGAGCCGAAGGGGCGCGCCGTCGAAGACTCGCCTGGGCGAGAGGAGAACGGGCAAGCGCGATGGGAATACGCCGTCACCTGCGCTAACGCCGCCGGCGAGGCGCTCATCACCGGCACAGCCTCGGTGGAGGCGGCATGAGTCAATCCGGGGATGGACGTCCTAGCAGCGAAGGAGGGCGACGGCCGTCGCGCTTCTGCTACGGCTGCGGCGCCGAGAACCCGCGCGGCCTGCACCTCCACTTCGACCTCCAGGACGGCGTCGCCAGCGCGATCTTCGTCGGCCACATGGATCATCAGGGCTACCCGGGCCATCTGCACGGAGGCGTCGTCGCCGCGTTGCTGGACGAAGCGATGGGCTGGGCCGTCTACGCCCAGGGCACGCTGGCCATGACCGCCCGCATCAACGTCCGCTTCCGGCAGCCCGTGCCCCTAGAGACACCACTGACCGTCCGCGCCGAGACGCTGCGCGACCGCGGGCGCGCGCTGGAGATGCGGTCAGACATCCGCGACCCGTCGGGCCAGGTGCTGGCCGAGTCCGAGGGCGTGTTCATGCGCGTCAGCGGCCGCGTGGCCGAGCGGCTGCGGCAGCAGTACGAGCAGGCGCAAATCTGACCATGGCCCGCATCATCGTCTACACGGGCAAGGGCGGTGTCGGCAAGACCACCATTGCAGCGGCCACGGCGCTGCGCTGCGCCGAACTGGGACACCGCACCGTCGCCATCAGCACCGACCCGGCGCACAGCCTCGGCGACAGCCTCGACACGCGGCTGGGCCCCGAGCCGCAGCTCGTCGCGCCCAACTTCTGGGCGCAGGAGACGGACGTCTACTACAACCTCGCCAAGTACTGGGGGCGGGTCAAGGACTGGCTTGTCGCGCTCATGGTGTGGCAGGGCATGGACGCCGTGGGCGCCGAGGAGATGGCCGTCCTGCCCGGCATGGAGGAGCTGGCTAACCTCCTGTGGATCAACCGGCACCACGAAAGCGGCGAGTACGACGTCATCGTCGTCGACGCCGCGCCCACCGGCGAGACGCTGCGCCTGCTGGCGTTCCCCGAGGCCACGCGCTGGTGGGTCGACAAGCTGCTGCCCGTGCAGCGGCGCGTCGCCGGGGTCCTCCGACCCGCCATCCGTCCCTTCAGCGATATGCCCGTGCCCGGCCGCGAGGTGTTCGACGCAGCGGAGGATCTGCTGAACCAGCTCAGCGATCTGCACGCCCTTCTCTCCGACCGCGAGGTAGCGTCCATGCGGCTCGTGCTCAACCCGGAGCGCATGGTCGTCCGCGAGACGCAGCGGACGTACACCTACCTCAATCTGTACGGCTACGTTACCGACCTCGTGATCGTGAACCGCGTCCTGCCGGAGGATGCCGACGATCCCTACTTCGCTGAGTGGCGCGAGATGCAGCAGGAGCACATCGACGTGATCCATCAGGTCTTCAGCCCGTTGCCCATCCTCAACGCGCCCCTGCTGAGGCGAGAAGTCGCCGACGTGGACGCTTTGCGCGATCTGGCAGGTCTCCTGTTCGGCGCTGACGACCCGTCGGAGCGGTACTTCAACGGCGTCGCGCAGCAGGTGCGGTCCAGGGACGGCCACACCATCCTGAGCCTGAGCATCCCCTTCGTCGAGCGCGAGGACGTGAAACTCTCCCAGCGCGGCGACGACCTCTCGGTTCAGGTCGGACGCTACAAGCGCAACATCCTGCTGCCGCATCCGCTGGCGGGCAAGACCGCCGTCCGCGCGCAGAAGGACGGCGACCGCCTGGACATCTACTTCGAGAAGCCGGCCTGACGTTTCAGAGCGACGCCAGGCGGCCAGTCAGCCATTCGACGAGAAGCTCCCGCAGGTCGTCGCGCCGCTGGCGCAGGCTGTGTTTCGCGCCCTCCAGCAGCGCCAGCTCTTTCGGCTCACGCGCCAGCGAATAGAGGTAGCGCGAGCAGTCGGGCGAGAGGCGCTGGTCGGCGAGCCCGTGCACGACCAGCAGCGCGCGCGGCGAGAGCTTCGGCGCGTCCTGCACGCCGAACGACTGCGTGGAGAGCGTGACCACGGCGACGACGGCCTTCGACTTTGCGCCCGCGGCCACGACGACGGCGCCGCCGAACGAGTGCCCGACGAGGGCCACGCGCTGCACGCCCTGCCCCTGCAGGTACTCGATCGCGGCGAGCACGTCGTGTACGCACTCCGGGACGATCCCTGGCACGTCGCGCCGCCGGAAGTCGAGACGCAACGACGCGACGCCGTTCGCCGCTAGGTCGTCGGCCAGCGAGGGATAGATGCGGTCGGCCGGGCCGTCGAAGCCGCCGTCGGTGCCGCCGACCATGATGACGGCTGCCCGCGCGCGGTTCACCGGATGGAACACGCCGTCCACCGGGCCGCGTTCGGTCGGGATGGTGATGAGAAGCCCTGCCGTCACGCCTTCATGGTACGACGCGGACGGCGCCGAGGGGATCAGGCGTCCTTCACCCAGCGCCGCGCGAACGCCGCTATCTTCTTCGAAGCGCCCCCGACAACGGCGCCGCCGTGCCCGAAACACGCGTTCTCGAACGAGAGCTGGCCCAGCCGCGCTATAGACCTCTTCGCCTGGTCCATGTCGTCGGTGAACATGCCGAAGGGCAGGCCCAGGCCCAGCGCGTGCATCACGGCGTCGCCGCTGAAGAGGACCGACTGCTCGTCCCACAGCCAGGCCACACTTCCCGCCGTGTGGCCGGGAACGTGGACGGCCCGCAGCTTGCCGCCAACGTCGATCTCATCGCCGTCGCGCACCTCGTGGTGAACCGTTGGCCAGTCGATGGTCGGGTACTTCGACGCCGTCATCTGCATGGCGGGCTTCAGCAGCGTGCTCACAAGGCCAGGATGCGGGTTGGTCTCCTGCGTGCGTTCGCCCCGGACGTAGGGCGCGTCCTCGGCGTGGACGTACAGCTCGGCCCCGGTCGCCGTCATCAGGTCGCGGGCGCTGCCGATGTGGTCGACGTGGTGATGGGTGATGACGATGCGCCGCAGCTCCTCGGGACGCCTTCCGATCTTGCGGACGAGGGCCAGGACCTTGTCGGCCTGACGCGGCAGCCCGGCGTCGATCATCGTAAGCCCGTCGCCTTCGATGAGGAACGCCCGGCCCATGCCAAAGCTGTCGACCTGGTGCACTCGCGGTATCACCTGCATGTCAACGTCCCTCCTTGATGGCCCGCACGGACGGCAGCGTGCGCTCCATCTCCTCGCGGTAGGCCCGCACCTGCTCCTCGGCCCAGGATGGCGGACGCCCCAGCCTGTAGGCCAGCAGGCGCGCGGCGCGATCGGCGCCGTCGAGCCCGTGGCACGCCGTCCAGCCGATGCCCGTCCGGCGCAGGAATACGTCGGCCAGCGTCCGCGCCAGTTCGTTATCCGCCGCGTGGGCCACCTGCGCCAGGACGTCTGGGTTGTGCTCGCACACCGGCTCGCCCAACGCGGGGTCCCCGTGCACGATGTTCAGCACGTCCGTGGCCGCCGGGCCGTACAGCGACCGCAGGTGGCACCAGAGCGGCATGGGAAAGTCGTCGGGAGCGGGCGGCAGCGGCCGATGCCGCAGCGGCCTCGCGGGCGGCTTCGAGCCCAGCGCCTTCCACAGGAACCCGACGGCCTGACGCCCCAAGCTGCGAAACGTCGTCAGCTTGCCCCCGACGACCGAGTACAGACCGCGCGGCCCGCCCGTCGCCGAGTGATCCACAACCCAGTGCCCGCGCGGTATAGCCGCCTCGCCGACGTCTGGCCGGTACGGCAGAGGCCGCACGCCGCAGTACGTGTACAGCACGTCGCTTTCGTCGAGCGGCGTCGTGGGCAGCAAGTGACGGGCCTCGGACAGCAGATATTCGACCTCCTCCGCGTCGGCGCGCGCATCGCCCGGATCGCCCTCGAACCGGATGTCTGTCGTGCCGATGAGGCTCATGCCGAACCACGGCAGAATGAAGAAGGGGCGCCCGTCGGCCTTCGCAGAGGCGAAGAGCGGGTGACGCGGGCCGCCGTCGCGGTAGCGGACGACCAGGTGCGTGCCTTTGGTGCCGCCGATGAGGCGGCCATTCCCCCCTGCCAGACCGAGCACCTCGTCTGCCCACGGACCGGCGACGTTGACCACGGCGCGGGCGCCGACGTCGCGCGTCGACCCATCCTCGGCGTCGCGCAGACGCACGCCGCGCACGCCAGATGCACTGGCGTCGAGCCCGACGGCGGCGACGTGGTTGAGGACGGTCGCGCTGAGGCTGCGAGCTTCCAGCGCCGCCTCCAGGCACAGACGCTCGGGCCACTCCACCTGACCATCGCTGAACTCGTAGACGGCAGCCAGGTCTTCCCGCGACAGCGCTGGCTCCTTCTTCAGGGCCGCGCGCACCGGCATAGAACGCGCGCCCGGCACGGACCGCCCCAGCGACAGGAGGTCGTACAGCAGCAGCCCCATCCGCACCGTCAGCGGCCCCCGCGGGTCGCCGTGGTAGACGGGCAGCATCAGGCGGATGGGCTTTACGAGATGCGGGTAGAGGTGAAACAGCACCTCGCGTTCGTTGAGAGCCTCGCGTACCAGCCCCAGTTCGCCGTGCTCCAGGTACCGCAGTCCGCCGTGGATGAGCCGCGTCGAGCGCGAGGTCGTGCCCGACGCTAAGTCGTCGCGCTCGACGAGGAGGACGTCGTAGCCGGCGGCAGCGGCGGCGCGCGCCACCCCCGCCCCATTGATCCCACCGCCGATGACGACGACGTCGTAGCTCTCGCGCAGTTCGTCCAGCCGGCTCACTCGGCCGCCCACCCCTTCGCCCGCTCGACGGCGCGATGCCATCCGGCGTACATCGTCTCGCGCTCGTCGGCGCTCATGCGGGGCTGGAACGTCCGGTCGAAGCGGACGGCGCGGCGCACGTCATCCAAGTCGCGCCAGAAGCCGACAGCCATTCCGGCGAGAAACGCCGCGCCCTGCGCCGTCGTCTCGGCCTGCGCCGCGCGCAGCACCGGGATACCAAGGATGTCGGCCTGGATTTGCATCAGCAGGTCGTTGCGGGTCGCGCCTCCGTCCACGCGCAACTCGGCCAGACGCCGGCCGGTGTCCTTCGCCATCTCCTCCAGGACGTCGCGTGTCTGGAAGGCTAGCGACTCCAACGTCGCGCGCGCGATGTGGCCGGAGGTCGTTCCCCTCGTCAGGCCGAGGATGGCGCCCCGCGCGTACATGTCCCAGTGCGGCGCCCCCAGTCCCACGAACGCGGGCACGACGTACACGCCCTCGCTCGACGGGACGCTCTCCGCCAGCTCCTCGACCTCGTGCGCGCTCTGGATAAGACCCAGCCCGTCGCGGAGCCACTGCACCGCTGCGCCGGCGATGAACACGCTGCCCTCGAGCGCGTAGGCCAGCTCGCCGTGAAGGCGCGAGGCCACCGTCGTGAGCAGCGTCTGCGACGCCGGAACGTTGGCCCCGGCGTGCTGCAGAACGAAGCAGCCGGTGCCGTAGGTGTTCTTCGCCTCGCCCGCGCTGAAGCAGCCCTGCCCGAACAGCGCCGCCTGCTGGTCGCCGGCCACGCCGCCGATGACTATGGGTTCGCCTAGGAGTTCCGGCTCCGTCTCTCCGATTACGGCGCTGGAGTCGACAACCTCGGGCATCATCGCCCTGGGGACACGCAACGCTTCCAGCAGATCTTCGTCCCAGACGCCCTCGCGCAGGTTGAACAGCATCGTCCGCGAGGCGTTCGTGGCGTCGGTGACGTGGAGGCGGCCGCCTGTCAGCCGGTGGATCAACCAGCTATCGACAGTGCCGAAGGCCAGCTCGCCTGCCTCGGCGCGCTCCCGCGCGTGAGCCACGTTGGCCAGAATCCAGCGGATCTTCGTCCCTGAGAAGTACGGGTCCAGCACCAGGCCTGTGCGCTCGCGGATGACCGGCTCCAGGCCGACGGCGCGCAGCTCCTCGCACAGGTCAGCCGTCCTGCGGCACTGCCAGACGATGGCCGGGCAGACCGGCTTGCCGCTGTCGCGGTCCCAGACGACCGTTGTCTCGCGCTGGTTGGTAATGCCGATAGCCGCGACGTCGCGGGCGCCGGCGTCCGCCGCCTCGAGGACCTCCCGCGCGCAGGCGAGCTGCGAGGCCCAGATGTCCTCCGGGTCGTGCTCTACCCACCCTGGCCGAGGGTAGCTCTGGGTGAACTCGCGCGAGACCGACGCCGCGGCCATCCCGGCGCGGTCGAAGAGGACCGCCCGCGAGCTTGAGGTTCCCTGGTCCAGCGCGAGGATATACCTGCTCATGCCTGGCGTTTCAGTGTAGAGGGGCGGGCGGCGTGTGTCAGGGGCGCCGTTGTGCCCCGAATCTGCGGAGCATAGTATCTGAGCATGTCACTGGCCGCGCACGCAGGCATCCTCCTCCTGGTCATCGTCGACCTCGCGTTCGGCGGGCCGCTGGTCCACAATTGGCTGGGCCGCCCCGGCCTCCTTGCGTTCGAGTTCGCGCTTCTCCTCGGGTACGCGCTGTTCGTCCTCGGTCTCAACCCCTTCCGCCGGAATCCGCCCGAGAAGTAGCGGCGGCTCCTGCCTCCGCGAAGAACGCCTCTACTGCCTCGCTGAACTCCAAAGGTGCCTCGAAGTAGGCCGAATGCCCCGCGTTCGGGATCACCACGAAGCGCGAGCCGGGCACGTTTCTGTGCGCCAGCTCAACGATGTGAGGCGGCGTCACCGTGTCCAGCTCGCCCACGAGGAACAACACCGGGACACCCGACTCCGCGAGCCTCCTTGCCGTGCTGCCCCGGTAGCCCGCCGGGATGGCCAGGAAGTCGCGGGGGCGCGGCGGGTTCAGACGTCCGATCTGCCGGTAGAGCAGCGCCAGTTCGGGATGCTCGCGCCGGAAGCGGGGCGAAAGCGCGCGCTCGCGCAGGCTGCGACGGCCGTCGCCGCTGTTGCGGTGCGCCTCCTGCGCCTCTCTCACCTCGTCGCTGACGGCTCCGCCAGTCGTGCCGGCGAGGACCAGCGCCCGGACACGCCCAGGATTCCGCAGCGTGAACCCGACCGCGGTGCGGCCACCCATCGACTGCGCCACCAGGAGCGTCTCGTGAATACCCAGGTGGTCAAGCAGCCGCCGCAGGTCCTCGGCGAACCGCATGCGGCTCTCGGGCGTCGGGCTCGGGGCGCGCGAGAGGCCGAAGTGACGGTGATCGAAGACGACGCACGTGTACCGCCGCGAGAAGCGCGGTATCTGACGCCACCAGCTCAGATGGTTGCCGCCCGCCCCGTGCGCGAACACCAGCGCCGGTCCCTGGCCGTGGACCTCGTAGTACAGACGGACGCCGTCGCCTTCGAGAAAGGGCACTGGTCTCTCACCTCGGTGCGGGAGCCCCATCGTAGGAACGAGCGGTCCCGTCGGGCAAGCCCGATTCCTGGACCGGCGATGGCCCTCAAGTTAAGATACGTCGCCAGATGCGTATCTGCTTCACGATGTACCAGGGCAACATGTACTCCGGCGGTCAGGGAGTCTACCTGTACTACCTGACCCGGGAGCTGGCGCGCATGGGCCACGACGTCCATGTCATCGCCGGGGCGCCGCGCCCGCAACTGGCCGAGGGCGTGACTCTCCACGCCATCGAGGACGACAGCTACTGGACGTACCACCACTACAAGAAGGAGTGGGTGCACCAGCGCCATCCGCTGAGCCACTTCCACCCCGTCAACTTCTACGAGTTCCTCTCGACACGGATCGCCCTATCGTCGCTGCTGGCGAACTTCAGTGTGCGCGCGTACCTCAAGCTGCGCGAACTGGCCGGCAGCCAGCGCTTCGACCTCGTCCACGACAACCAGACGCTCAGCTACGGCATCTGGGCGATGCAGGCGTCGGGCTTCCCGACGGTTGCGACGATACACCACCCGCTGTCCATCGACCTGAAGAACGGCATTCGCCAGGCGAAGACGGTGTACGAAAAGGCGCGCCGCATCGTCTGGTCGCCGTGGATCATGCAGGAGGTCGTGGCCCGGCGGCTGCCCCGCATCATCGTCGTGTCCGACACCTCGAAGCGCTCGGTGGTGGACGCCTTCGCGTTGGACGAGACGAAGGTCCGGCGCGTGCACAACGGCATCGACACGGAGACGTTCCGCCCGCTGGAAGACATCGAGACGAAGCCGAAGCACATCCTGTACGTCGGCAACACCGAAGACCGCAACAAGGGCGCCCGGTACCTTTTCGAGGCGCTGGGCATGCTGAAGGACGAACTGGACTTCCGCCTGACGCTGGTCGACAACTTCCGCTGGAACCTGAAGCTGGCGCCGGAGATGGTGCGCGATCTCGGTCTCAGCTCGCGCGTCGACTTCGCCGGGCGCGTGAGCACCGAGAGGCTCGTGCAACTCTACAACGAGGCCGAGATCGTCGTCTCGCCGTCGCTGTACGAAGGGTTCGGGCTGCCCGCCGCCGAAGCCATGGCCTGCGGGAAGCCCATTATCGCCACCACCGGCGGAGCGTTCCCGGAGATCATCGAGCACGGCGAGACCGGCTGGATGGTTCCGCCGGGCGACTCGCGAGCGCTTGCCGATGCTATCCGCATGATGCTCGGCGACGCCGCCCTGCGCGCCCGCCTCGGCCAGGCCGGCCGCCGCGCTATCGTCGAGCGCTTCAACTGGCGTAAAGCCGCCGAAGAGACCCTGGCCGTCTACAACGAGGTTATTCCCCCTTCGCGTACCTTCGCCACAACCGCCCTCCACGGGCGGACCCCATCCGGTCACTAGGAGCCGCCACCATGCCCGACAACATCGTTAACGTCGACTTTCGCAGGCATTTCCGCATCCAGCCCGGCGAGCGCGTGCTCGACCTCGGTTGCGGCAACGGACGCCACAGCATCGAGGCCGCGCGCTGGCCCGCGCGCGTCGTCGGCGCCGACGTCGTCCTCGACGATCTGCGCAAGGCGCGCTACATGCTCGCCGACCTCGAACGCCGGGGCGTGACAGCGGGTGTCGCCGACTTCATCCTGGCCGACGCCCAGCGCCTGCCCTTCAAGGACGGCGCGTTCGACAAGGTCATCTGCACCGAGACGCTGGAACACGTCGGTGACGACGCCCAGGCCATCGACGAGATCGACCGCGTGGCGCGCCCGGGCGCGGACGTCTGCGTCAGCGTGCCTGCGTACTGGCCCGAGACGCTCTTCTGGGCCATCTCGTGGGGATACTGGCACACGCCGGGAGGCCACGTCCGGCGCTACCGGCCAGGAGAGATGGCCCGCCTGCTGCGCGAGCAGGGGCTGGAACTGCATCTCGAGCGGCGCCGCCACTCTTTCCAGGCGCTCTACTGGTTTCTGCGCTGCGCCTTCGGCAAGGACAACGAGGCCGCCATAGTTCCCAAGATCGTCTTTAAGTTCATCAACTGGCACCACCGCCTGCGTATCCCGTTGCTGGAACGCATCGAAGCAACGGCCAATCTGGTCCTGGGAAAAGACCTTATCCTCTACGGGCGCAAGCCGGCAGGCAACGGCCGCGTGCGCGAGGCCGGCGTGGCGGCAGGACAGAGGACGACTTCGGGACAGCAGGCGGGATGACATGCTCGACCGCTTCCAGTCCATCGATCCCAGGCTGCTCGACCTCCGCTGCGGCGACCGTGTCCTCGACCTCGGCTGCGGCACCGGACGCCATGTGCTCGAACTCTGCCGGCAGCCGCTGAACATCGTCGGGACGGACATCTCAGCGCCGGACATCCTTAAGGGGCGCTTCCTGCTTGAGCTAATGCGCCGCAAGGGCGAGGTCGGCGGCCGCGTCCACTGGGCCTACTCCCACGGCGAGAGGCTCCCTTTCAAAGACTCCGCCTTCGACAAGGTCATCTGCACCGAGACGCTGGAGCACGTCCCCGACGACGCCGCGCTCGTCCGGGAACTGATGCGCGTGCTGAAACCCGGCGGCATCCTCGCCGTCAGCGTTCCCGACGAGTACAGCGAGCGCGTCCTGTGGAAACTCTCAGTGAAGTACGTGACGGCCGTCGGCGGGCACATCCGCATCTACCGGCGGCGCGACGTCGTCAATCTGCTGCGCAACGGCGGCGCTGCGCCCTACGCCATTCGCTACCGTCACGGCCTGGAGTCCATCTACTGGATGATCCACGTACTGTCGTTCGACGACTGGGGGCAGCTTGGCCCGGTCACCGGCGCGTTGCGCAAGTTCCTCGATTCGCCCAAGACCCGGGCCTCAAAGCTGATCACGGCGCTGGACGATGTCGTCAACCGCATGTTCCCCAAGAGCATCGTCGTGTACTCGCGCAAGCCGCTCGCAGCTCTGGATCACGATGCCGACGAGCGGGCCGCGACGGCGCCGCCACGGACCTTCGAGGACGAGGCGCGCGATATCCTGCGTCACGACATGGAGACTGCGCGGCGGCGGGCCCTCGAGTCGCTGCGCAGCGCCCGCTTCTCGTTCATCAGCGCCGTAGAGAGCATGACCGAGGAGCAGGCGTCGGCTCCGGGCCCCAACGGGCTGTCGGTCAAGGAGATCGTGTCGCACGTGGCGGGCTGGGACGAGTGGACGGCGCTGGGCCTGCGCGAGATCGCGGGCGGCGCGACCTGGCCGGGCATGCTGCGCCTCGAAGGCCACCCGGACGGCCCGTTTACGTCGGTCAACGAGTTCAACGAGCGCTGCTTTGCGCGGGGGCGCGACGAATCGTGGCAGGACGCGCTGGAGCGCTCGCGGGCCGCGTTCGGGCAGCTTGTCGAAGCGGCCGAGGCCGTGACAGGCGCTGACCTCGCCCTAACTGAGCCTTTCGAATGGCGCGACCTGGGCGTCACACTGCCTGCCGGCCTGTTCCTGCTCCTCGAAGACGCCCGCCACTACGCCGAGGAGCACGCGAGCGACATGCCAAAGCCGGCTCCCCCGCGCGGGGCGGCCATCCCATGAGAATCGCCTTCATCATGTACCAGGGCTCGATGTGGTCGGGCGGCCAGGGCGTCTACCTGCGCTACGTCACCGGCGAACTCGCCCGCATGGGCCACGAGGTTCACGTCATTTCCGGACGCCCGTACCCCGACCTTGAGGACGGCGTCGTCCACCACCGGCTCAAAACGTTCAGTTTCTGGGCCTTCCTCGAAGGGCGCGACCAACTGGCGTACCACGACAACGTCTGGGAGTTCTTCCACCCGCTGAACCTGTGGGAGTTCGCTTCGACGCGCGTCTCATTCGCGTCGCTGCTCAACACCTTCAGCTTCCGCGCCTACCGCAAGCTCAACGAACTCGAACGCCGGTACGGCCCCTTCGACCTGGTGCACGACAACCAGACGCTGGGCTACGGCGTCGCGCTGATGAAGGAGTCGCGACCCCGGCGCCCCATCGTCGCCAACATCCACCATCCGCTGAGCATCGACCGCGCCAACAGCATTCGCGAGGCGCACAGCGCGGGCCGCGTCGTCAGCCGCCTGCTCTGGTACCCCGGCCGCATGCAGCCGTTTGTGGCCAATCGCCTCGACCGCATCATCACCGGCTCGGAGAGTTCGCGGCGCTCGGTGTCCGACGAGATGGGCGTCCCCATCGACCGCATCGTGTCCATCTACGACGGCGTGGACACCGGCGTCTTCCGCCCGCTGGACGGCGTCGAGAAGGAGCCGGGGCTCATCGTCTTCGCCGGCAACGCTGAGGACCGAAACAAGGGCGCGCGCTACCTGCTCGACGCCCTCGCCGAGCTGCAGTCGGAGGCCAGCTTCCGGCTGGTGATGGTCGGACGCAAGGAGAAGGATCTCTCGTGGGTGCCGGGCGAGGTCTGGCGTCTGGGCCTGCGCCGGATGGTCGAGTACAGCGGCTTTCTATCCACCGACGAGCTGGTGCGGCTGCTGAACCGCGCCCACGTGCTCGTCTCGCCGTCGCTATACGAGGGCTTCGGCCTGCCCGCGTGCGAGGCGGGCGCCTGCGGCACGGCTGTCGTCGCCACCACGGCCGGCGCGCTGCCCGAGGTTGTCGACGACGGCGTGACGGGCCTGCTGGTACAGCCCGGCGACGCCCGCGCCCTGGCCCGCGCCATCAAGACGCTGCTCGACGACTTCGCCCGCGCGAAGGCCATGGGCGAGGCCGGCCGCGCCCGCGTCGAGCGTCTGTTCACCTGGCGCGAGTGCGCCCGCAAGACCGAGGCGCTGTACCGGGAGCTGGCGGGCTGCGCCGGAGAACCCAGAACCTAGAACCGAGAACCGCGGGTCGCGTCCCAGGATTGCTGTAAAAACAAGACGGTGTAGTCTCCGCGGTGA
>JBBITS010000039.1:0-14594 GCA_037440665.1 Chloroflexota bacterium | reverse complement strand
AGCTGAGCAGCCATCAAGGAATCGGGGCAGCTTGACCAATGGTCGAACCCAAGGTTGTGCCCGAGTTCGTGCGCTAGGATGCTTACGAGGCCACCAGGCTCGTAGTTGAGAGCGTCGGGTTCAAGCCTCAAGTAGCGGACCTGGGGTGTCTCTTGGGTGGGGGACTCGGCGCATGCCAGCGCTGGCTGCGGTTGGCAGGTTCCTTCACTTACGTCCACGATCTGCACGCCGTAGTTCGTACAGCTTTGTGTCGCGATTGTCCTGCCAACGCCGGTGTTCCAAATGGCGATAGCATCATTGACCTGCCCTGTCGATGCGCGAGTACTCTGGTTGCAGACTCTGAGCTGGTCTTCGACAACCCAGTAGTTCACGCTCCAGGGCATGTTACCGTCTGCATGGTTGGCTAGAGCATCGCTGAGAAACGAGCCGCTACGAGCCGTGACCAGAAGGAGAGCGGAAACGACCAACAGCAGAGTTCGGGCGAGCATGGAGATCCTCGTGAAGGCTTAGGGTGACATGGGTATCAATTCACCCGTTTCCACCCTGTAAACCCAAGAGAAGTCAGCATCGCACGGCGTTGTGAAGATCACCTCGGTGAACGCGGTGCCCTTGGGATCCACCAGAGGGATGGTTTCACGTTTGTACTCGAACCACGGGCACCCGTCGCCGCGGTCGGGGATGAAGTACTTTCCGTTGGCGTCCACCATGATTTCCGCCACTGTCGGCAAGTCGCGCCGTGGCTGAAACGGAATCTTCGTGGGTAGCGCCGTGGGCGCTGCCGCTTGGGCGGTGGGCGAAGGCGGGACCGTTGTCGGTGCCGGTTCCGGCGTGTCGGTGGGAAGCGGCGTGGCGGTGGCCGTCGGGCTCTCCATTATCGCCTGTTCCGGCGTGGTGTCCTCGATGGCCTGTACCAGGTAGAAGCTGCCGAGACCGACGCCTGCGATGACCGCTAGACCGAGCAGGATGCGGAAGATTGTCAGCATGGCGGTATCGTCCTTTCTGCATTGAAATCTGACAAGGGGATCATTCCCCGGGGAGCTTTCCCTGAGGAGTCCTCCCTGTCATCTATGTGCAGGATGCCCCGTCGAAACGCCTGCGCTACGGCCTCGGTGCGGTTGCGCGCGCCGAGCTTCAGGAGGACGATGGAGACGTAGTTGCTTACGGTGTGGGATCTGGCGCCCAGCCTGGCCGCGATCTCTTTGTCCGTCAGGCCGCGAGCTGCCATGCGGAGAATCTCCTGTTCCCGTGGCGTCAGGCCGGCCTTGTCCTCCACGGTCGCCCTCTCTGTCCGCTCACCCGCGCATCAGCGCGGCGGAGCCTCGCGATCTGCGTGGCATCCGTCATAGTGACGACGTAGGGCGCCGCGTGTCAAGCAGGGCCGGGTATTGTACGGAGGTGCGGCAACGGCATCGCTCGCCCGGCGTGACGAAAGGCCAGCCGGGCGCGGCGGCGCGGGGATGTCCGGCGCAGCCGGCGCTCGCTGAGAAGGCGGTCTCTCGGTTTCGGTCGGGTGGAAGCTAGTTCAGGCGCCGGGCGCGGGGGTGAACGCCGCGGCCCTTGGCTTCCCGCCTGATCATATCCTGGCGATCGCGCTTCACTTCGATCTCGCCCTTCGTGGGCTTGCGAGGCGGCCGAGGCTTGTTGATCTCCGGGTGTTCGTTCATGCGCACGGGGCCGCGCACCGGCTGCTTCACTTCCTTGCCCAGGTGCCAGTACGTCCCCTTGTCGGGGATGCGGCGGGGATAGCCGTCGCGCATGGTGAAGGCGGCGAACTCCGTCGGCATGACGCGCTGCCCGTCGCGGCTGCACACGGGGCACGGTACCGGGTCCGAGGCCTCGCGCATGGGGCGCAGCGCTTCGAAGATACCGTCGCAGGGCTCGCAATAGTACTCGTAGATGGGCATGTCAGCTCCTCGGGAGCGCCACGCTGGCGCCGTGGCAGGGGGAAGTATAGCTACGAGTCCTCGGTAGGTGAAGCGGGTCTCCCCGCAACGGCGGCCCGGCGGGCGCTCCGGCGCACGGCGTCCATAAACGCCGCCGACCGCACGTCCTGCTCCAGCACGAACCGCACGTAGTCGCGCATGGCGCGCTCCAGTCGCTCCGCGAGGTCTGGGCCGACGGCGATGCGCGCCGCCTCAGCGTAGGGGCCGTCCTGTAGCGCTCGCAGAACCTTCAGCGCGCTGACGGACAGCGGGCGGACGCTGGTTTCGCCGCTGAGGCAGCTGGGGCAGACCACGCCCCCGGCCGGCGGACTCCAGTAGTTCGTCACCGGCTCCAGCCTGGAGCGGCAGGTGACGCAGGCGCGCAGCTCGGGCCGGAAGCCCAGCGCGTCGAGGAGCGCCATCTCGTAGAACCGCAGCGGCGCGCCGATGTCGCCGCCCGACGCCAGACGGCGCATGGCGTCGAGCAGCAGGCGGTAAAGGGCGAAGTTCTCCGAGCGAAGCTCGGTGAAGCGGTCCAGCAGTTCGGCGGCGTACAGGGCGGGGCCTAGGCGGTCGAGGTCGTCGCGCAGCGCCTGGAACGATTCGATGGTCTCGGCCTGGGTGATGATGTCGAGGTTGCGTCCGCGCGCCAGCAGGTAGGTCGCGTGGGAGAGCGGCTCGACGTGTCCGGCCAGGCGGCTCCTGGGACGGCGCACGCCCTTGGCGACGGCGTCGATCTTGCCGTAGTTGGCCGAGTAGAGCGTGATGATCTTGTCGGCGTCGCCTAGCTTGCGCTGTCGCAGAACGATCGCCGGGGTCTTGTAGACGCGGATTGCGCGGGCCATAGGATCGCGCGGCCGGGCGCGCTACACCTCCTGCCGGTGCTCCAGCGCGCGCGCGAGGGTGACGTCGTCGGCGTATTCCAGGTCGGCGCCCATCGGGAGGCCGCGGGCCAGCCGCGTGACCTTCACGCCCAGGGGCTCGAGCAGCCGCCCGACGTAGAGCGCCGTGGCCTCGCCCTCGAGGTTAGGGTTGGTCGCCATGATGACCTCGGTCACGCCGCCGGCCTTCACGCGGTCGAGCAGCTCGCGCACCTTCAGTTGCTCCGGGCCGACGCCGTCCATGGGCGCGATTACGCCGTGGAGGACGTGGTAGAGGCCGTGGAAGCCGCGCGTGCGCTCGATGGCCAGCACGTCGAGAGGTTCCTCCACCACGCAGATGACGCTATGGTCGCGGCGCTCGTCGCGGCAGACGCCGCAGGGGTCGTCTTCAGTGACGTTCTGGCACTGCGAGCAGAGGACGGTGCGCTCCTTCAGCTCGGCGATGGCCTGCGCCAGCGCCCTGGCCGCCTCGGGCGGCTGGCGGAGGAGATAGTACGTGAGTCGCTGCGCGCTCTTGGGGCCGATGCCAGGAAGCTTATGGAACTCGTCGATGAGGCGCGCGACGGGGGCGGCAGCCGCGGCCAGCGGTTCGTTCAACGGGCGTCACCTCGCCTCACTTGCCGGGAAGCTGGAGGCCTCCCGGGGAACCCAGACCCAGGCCCGTGGCCAGGCCGCCCAGCGCCTGCATCTGCATGACCTGCACCTTCTGCAGAGCTTCGTTGAGGGCGGCCCTCACCAGGTCTTCCAGCATCTCGACGTCGTCTGGATCGATGACGCCGGGCAGGATCTTGAGCGACTGCACGCGCAACCCGCCGGTCACGGTGGCCGACACGGCGCCGCCGCCGGCCGTGCCCTCGGCGGTCTTCTCGCTCAGTTCCTGCTGCGCCTTCATGACCCGCTCGATCATCTGCTGCGCGCGGGCCATCTGGTCTCGGTTCATGCCCATTGCTGCGCTCCTACTCCCGCGAGACGATGCGCGCGCCGTGCTGTTGGACCAGGCGCTCGACCGTATGGCCGCCCTTCTTCGGCCGCTCGCCCATGATACATCGGACCTTCACGGGCTCGCCGAGGATGTCGCTGGCCGCTCGTTCCACCATCTCCCTTAGAGGTGACGACTCCACTTTGCCTTTGTGTATCCCGAAGCCGTTGTAGAAAACCAGCGTCAGAACGCCGTTCTCGCAGGACCCGACATGGCATGTGCCGTTGAGCCACGCGGCCTGACGCCTGTCGACGGTGTCGATGGCGTAACGGATGCGGTCGACAAGCGAGACCTCCCTGGCCGTCGCCGGGGGGGCTTCGTCCGAAGGTTCCGTCGGCTCGGGCGGACGCGAATTGCCTTCGATGGCTGGCTGGGGCGCTGCGTCGGCGCGGGCGGCCGGTGGCTGTGGCGAGGTTCCGGCCGGAGCCTGGGCCCGACGCGGGGCCGGTTGCCGCGGCTGACTGGCGGCGGCCTGAGGCCGTCGCTGCGCCGGCGGCGTGGCGACCGGGCGGGCGACCGCGGGTGGTGAAACCGAAGCCTCGGGCTCGTGCGCCGGTGCCAGAACGGTCTCGGCCAGAGCCAGCTCCAGAGGCAGGGGGGACAGCGGGTCGGCGCGGAGGTCGGCCTGGCCGAAGGCGCGCAGAGCGCGCACGATCACAGGCGTCTCGATGTCCTGGATGACCTCTTTCAGTTGTTCGAGTTCGCTGGCGGACCAGCGTCCGCGGCTCTCGGCGCCGCTCTGGAGCACCAGCAGCTCGCGGAGCGCCGTGACGACGTCGCGCTGGAATCGCTTAAGGTCCACGCCGTCGTCGCGCACGTTGGCGATGGTCTCCAGTCCCTCAGCGAGCTTGCCGTGCAGGGCGTGACTGGCGAGCTGGATGGCCCGCTCGTCGCCCGATAGGTCGAGCACGGCGCGGACGTCGTCCATAGTAAGGTTCCGGCCCCGATAGTCCACGAGCTGCTCGAGCAAGTTGATGGCGTCGCGCGCCGAGCCGGCGGCCAGGCGGGCGACCTCTTCCAGCCCGTCGCGCGGGCAGGCGATACCCTCGGCGCGGGCGATCTCCTCCAGGCGGGCGGCCAGCGCTGGGACGGGGATACGCCGGAAGTCGAAGCGCTGGCAGCGTGACAGTATGGTGGCGGGCACCTTTTGCAGCTCTGTGGTCGCCAGGATGAAGATGACGTGCTCGGGCGGCTCCTCCAGCGTCTTGAGCAAGGCGTTGAACGCCGGCTCGGTGAGCATGTGGACCTCGTCGATGAGGTAGACCTTATGCGGGCCGATAGCGGGCGCGTAACTCACCTTCTGGCGGATCTCCTTGACCTCATCGATGCCGCGATTGCTGGCGGCGTCCATCTCTATGAGGTCCAGGGCGCGCCCCTCGGCGAAGGCGAGGCAAGACGGGCAGGCGTCGCAGGGCTCTCCGTCGTCCGGGTTAGCGCAGTTGACGGCCCTGGCGAGGATGCGGGCGATGCTCGTCTTGCCCGTCCCGCGCGGGCCGGAGAAGAGGTAGGCGTGAGAGACCTTGCCCGCGCTCACCGCGTTCCGGAGCGTACGGGTGATGGCTTCCTGCCCCGCGACTTCGGAGAAGCGTTGCGGGCGCCACTTGCGGTAGAGGACCTCAGCGGGCATTGCGAATCCTGTCGGCGAGAGGTTGTCCGGCCTGCCTGGCAGCCTCCGGGGCGTTACGCCGCTATTATAGGCAACCGCCCCGGTTTGGCACAGGTGTTCGCGGCTCCGCGGGCGGCTCAGTGGGCCGAACGACGGAGAATCTCCTCCTCGCGGCCGCGCATCTTCCGCTCGTCCTCCGGCTCCGCGTGGTCGTAGCCCAGGATGTGGAGCACACCGTGGACGAGCAGGTGGGCGACCTCGGCCTCCAGCGCCAGGCCGTTGTCCTGCGCCTGCCTGCCTGCCGTCTCCAGCGAGATTATGACCTCGCCGATCTGACGTCGCTCGCCCTGCTCCTGCGGGAACTCACGCTCTCCCATGCCGAACGAGAGCACGTCCGTCGGCTCGTCGATGCCCAGAAAGCGCCGGTTCAGGTCGCGGACGATGTCGTCGCCGGTGATCACGACGCCGAGTTCGGCGCCTTCAGGCGCGAGTTCGAGGTCGAGAACGCGGGTCGCTATGGCCATCAGGGGCGTGGGGTCGACGCGCCCCTCGAAGCGCGGGTCGGTCTGCCAGACTATGCCGTAGGCGTGGCTCACCCGGCCATCGTACAGCAATCCGGGCCGCGGGTCTCCCGGCGGCCGGTCAGACGAGGATGTTCGCCGCTCGCTGCGCCGCTTCGATGAGCGGGAAGGGGATGATGCCTACGACGAGAACGCCCGCCGCCGCGATAGTCATCGCCGCCCCCGTCGTGACGGCGATGGGCACTGGCTCTTCCGTCGCCGGCTCGGCCGTGTACATCACGCCCGCCAGCCGCAAGTAATAGAAGGCCGACAGGACGCTGTTGAGGACGCCGATGATCACCAGCCACATCAGATCGCTGTGCGCGGCGGCGTTGAAGATGTAGACCTTGGCGACGAAGCCGGCCGCCGGCGGCAGGCCGGTCAGTGAGACCAGGCAGAAGGCGAGGACGGCGGCCTGCCACGGGGCGCGGCGCGCCATGCCCGCGTAGTCGGCGATCTCGTCGCTGCCGATGCGGTCCGAGATCGCCTGCACGGCGAAGAACGCGCCGAGGTTGGTGAAGACGTAGGTCGCCAGGAAGAACGCCACGCCCGCCGCTCCCAGCGACGTCTCGTCCGACGCGGCGATGGCCGCCAGGCCGACCATCATGTTCCCGGCCTGGGCGATAGAGCTGTAGCCGAGCAGACGCTTGACGTTGGTCTGAACCAGCGCCGCGGCGTTGCCAACGGTCATCGAGACGGCCGCGAGCACGCCGAAAAGGATCGACCAGTCCTCGTTCACCCAGGCGTCGCCCATGCCTTCGTAGAAGATGCGGAGCACGACGGCGAACCCCGCCGACTTCGACGCCACGGAGAGAAACGCCGCTACTGGCGTCGCCGCGCCCTGGTAGACGTCGGGCGCCCACATCTGGAACGGTACGGTCGCCATTTTGAATCCAAAGCCCGCGGCCAGCAGGACGATGGCGACCAGCAGACCGCTGCGAATGCCCGGGTCGGCGCTGGCTATCGTGCCGAGGATGCTCGGTTCGCCGCCAGGCGCGACGAGCTTCGTCGTGCCCGAGAGCCCGTACAGGAGCGCCATGCCGTACAGGATGACGGCGGTGGCCACCGCGCCTAGTAGCAGGTACTTCAGTCCGGCCTCGCCGGCCCGATCGGTGCGTAGAAGCCCGGCCATGACGTACTGCGAGATAGACGTGAGTTCCAGCGCCACGAAGATGGCGATGAGGTCGCGCGAGCCCGCCAGCAGCATCGCTCCCGAGGTCGCCAGCAGCAGGAAGCAGTAGAACTCTCCTTCGTTACGTCCGAACCTGGGCGCGTACTCCATCGACGCGATCACCACGAGCGCGGCGACGCCGAGGAACAGGAAGATGAAGAAGACGCTCAGGTTGTCGAGCGACATCGCGCCGCCGAAGAACGGCCCCTGGCGGTCGCGAAGCGCGAGGACCACGGCCCAGATGATCGACGCAGCGATCCCGCTCAGCGCGGCCCAGCCGGTGCGCGTCCTTCCGCGGAAGGAATCGCCGGGCAGGACGATGCCGGCCAGCAGGATGAACCCCGCCGCCACCATCAGAATCAGTTCAGGGCCCAGACGGTCCAGGTCCTGCAGCATTTCGCTCTCAGCTTCCTCCCAGCAACGTGAGCATGGGCACGATGCCCACGTTGATCACGTCCACGAGCCGCGAAGGGTAGATTCCGACGGCGAGGATGACTGCGACCAGCGAAGCGACCGCTGCCTGCTCCCACCATGCCGTGGCGTCGGGCAGGCCCCGCCAGCGCTCGTCGGCAGCGCCGAAGAACACGCGCTGCACCATCCACAGCAGGTAGCCAGCGCTCAGCAGGATGCCAATGACGGCGAGGATCGTCGGCGCGGGGAACTCCTGCGCCGCGCCCAGGAAGACCAGCAGTTCGGCCCAGAAGCCCGCCATGGCCGGCAGGCCCAGCGACGCCAGCGACGCGATCACCATGCCCGACGCGATGAACGGCATGTGGTGCGCCAGGCCGCGCATCTGCGCGATGTCCCGCGTGTGCGTGCGGTCATACACCAGGCCCACCATCACGAACAGCAGGCCGGTGATGAGGCCGTGGGTGAACATCTGGAGCGATGCACCGGCCAGTCCTACCTGGGCCGCGCCGCCGCCGATAGCGGCCACGCCGAGCAGGACGTATCCCATGTGGCTCACGCTGGAGTAGGCGATGAGGCGCTTGAGGTCGCTCTGGCGCAGCGTCACCAGCGCTCCGTAGACGATGTTCACTGCCGCCACTGCCGCTATCCAGGGCGCGAAGTCCTTCGCCGTGTCGGGCAGGAGCGAAACGGGGATGCGGATGATGCCGTAGCCGCCCATCTTCAGCAGCACGCCCGCCAGGATGACCGAAACCGCCGTCGGCGCGTCGGTGTGGGCGTCGGGCAGCCACGTGTGGAACGGGAACATCGGCAGCTTGACTGCGAACCCGGCGAACAACAGCAGGAAGATGGCGGACAGCGGCAGCAGGTCGCTGCTGATGTCGGCGCCGCGCAGGGCGATCATGTCGAACGAGCGCGGGTCGGCCGAGAAGCCCAGCGCCAGGATGCCCGCTAGCATCAACGCGGACCCGGCGATGGTGTACAGCACGAACTTCATGGCCGAATACTGCTTGCGCCCGCTGCCCCAGATGGAGATGAGGAGGAACATCGGAACCAGCTCCACCTCCCAGAACAGGAAGAACAGGATCAGGTCTAGCGACGAGAAGACGCCCATGACGCCCGTCTCCAGCAGGAGCAGCCACGCAAAGTACTCCCTCGGACGGCTCTCGATGTTCCACGAGACCAGCGTTGCGACGACGAAGAGAAGCGCCGTAAGCAGCACGAGGATCACGCTGATGCCGTCGACACCCAGCAGGTACTGGACGTCGAACCCGGCTGTCCCGGCGTCGATCCAGGTGAACCGCTCGACGAACTGGAAGACCTCGGCGCTGCCGCGGTCGTAGAGGCCGAACAGGACGGCAGCCACGGCCAGCGTCACGCCCGTGACGCCGATGGCGAAGCGCTTCGCCGATCCCTCGCTGCGCTGCGGCAGCGTCGCGATCGCCAGCGCCCCCAGGGCCGGGAAGAAGATCAGGAACGTTAGCAGCTCGCCCCTCCTATCCCGCCGCCGCCAGCATCACGACAATGCCGATGATCAATCCCGCCACGCCGACGAGCCCGTAAGCCTGCATCTGCCCCGTCTGGAGCCGGCGCAGGCCCGAGCCTGCGGCGCGCGCCACCTGGCCAGCGCCGTTCACAGCGCCGTCGACGACGATCCAGTCGAAGTCGGCCAGCGCGCGGGCGAGCACTCCATAGACGGCGTTCTTCACGACGACCTGCTCGTACAGGTCGTCGAGGTAGTACTTGCGCTCGACCAGCGCGTGCAGCGGCGCGATCGCCTTGCGGATGGCCTCGGACGACACGACCCGCGCCTCGTAGATCGCCCACGCGACGCCGATGCCTGCCAGCGCAAGCGCGCTCGACGACAGCGCAACGCCCCAGTTGAACGAGGCGTGGTGCAGGTGTACGCCCCCGGGCAGCGCGCCCTCCAGCAGGAACTCGACGCCTTTGGCGCCGGGCATGTTGGCGAACCCCGCCGCGAACGCAGGCACGGCGAGGACGGCCAGAGGCAGCAGCATCGCAAGCCCCGGCTCCGAGGGTGGACCGGCGTGACCGCTGTGACCGGGCTCCGGCGCCTCACCGCCCCGGTATGAGCCGTGGAACGTCATGAACATCATCCGGAAGGTGTACACGGCCGTCATGAACACCACGGCGAGGGCCGCGAAGAACACCGCCTTGTTGTCGCTCCAGGCGTCCGCCAGGATCTCGTCCTTGGACCAGAAGCCGGCGAAGGGGAAGATGCCGACCAGGCTCAGCGATGCCACCATCAGCGTGGCGTAGGTCACGGGCATCATGGACCGCAGTCCGCCCATCTTCCGCATGTCGAACGTGTTGGTCGCATGGTTGACGCTGCCTGCTCCGAGGAACAGCAGGGCCTTGAAGAAGGCGTGCGTGAACAGGTGGAAGATGGCGGCTACGTATCCGCCGACGCCCAGCGCCACCATCATGTAGCCGAGCTGGCTGATGGTGGAGTACGCCATCACGCGCTTGATGTCGGTGACCACCAGGCCGATGGTCGCCGCCAGCACCGCCGTCACGGCCCCGATGATCGCCACCGTCGTCTGCGCGTCGTCAGCGACGGTGTAGATGGGGAAGAAACGCGCGACGAGGTACACGCCCGCCGCGACCATCGTCGCTGCGTGGATAAGGGCCGAGACGGGCGTCGGGCCCTCCATGGCGTCGGGCAGCCACACGTGCAGCGGGAACTGGGCTGACTTGCCCACGGCTCCCGCGAAGACGCCCAGCGCGAACAACGTCAAGACGTTGGCGCTCAGCGCGCCCGTCAGGGCCAGCTCGTGGATGGCCGCGACGTCGAACGTGCCGCCCTTCACCCAGATGAGCAGGATGGCGAGCAGGAAGCCGAGGTCGCCCAGGCGAGTGACCAGGAACGCCTTCTTCGCCGCGTCGGCGGCCGTCTGCTTGTGGAACCAGAAGCCGATGAGCAGATACGACGAAAGCCCCACCAGCTCCCAGAACACGTAGATGAACAGAATGCTGTCGGCCAGCACCAGACCCAGCATCGACGCCGTGAACAGCGACAGGTAGGCGTAGTAGCGGACGTAGCCGCTGTCGCTCTCCATGTAGCCCTGCGAGTAGAACTGCACCAGGAACGACACGGAGGTGACGACCAGAAGCATGATGGCCGTGAGGCCGTCGACGCGCAGTCCCAGGTTGATGGTCAAATCGACGCCATACGACCGCAGGCTCAGCCATTCGTGCGACTGGAAGGGCAGGGGATGACCGTCGGTGTCAATGACGCTGGCCAGCGTCCAGAGTGACAGCAGGAACGCGCCGCCCACGGCTGCGATGCCGACGTGGCTCGCGAACTGGCGCCGGTTCCGGGTGAAAAGCGTAATGCCGGCCAGCGACGCCACCGGCAGGAGGAAGATCGCCCAGACAGCTCCCTCGGGTATCTGGCTCACTTACACCTTCCTCAGCACTTCGGCGGCGACGTGCGTCTTGCTGTCGGGCACCCAGATCTCCCGCTTCTGCATCGCCGGCGCGCTCTTGAGCGGCGGCAGGATGCGCACCGAGACGGCCTCGGCTTCCAGAAGCTCCTTCCACGTCTCGGCGACGTAGGCGTTGCTTACTTCCATGAACTTTGCCCACATGGGCCTTGCGCTTCCTTTGTACAGACTAAGACTTCAGCAGCCTGATCTCGTTGATGTCGATGGTCTGGCGGTGGCGGTAGATGGCTACGACCAGCGCCAGCGCCACGGCGGCTTCGGCGGCGGCGATGGCGATGACGAACAGCGCGAACACCTGACCGTCGATGGGCCGCGGCGCCACTGAGAACCTCGAGAACGCCAGCAGGGTGAGGTTCACGGCGTTGAACATGAGTTCAATGCCCATCAGCACGGCGACGGCGTTCCGCTTGCCCAGCGCCAGGAACATGCCGGTGGCGAAGATGATCGCCCCGACGGTCAGATAATGCTCGATGCCGATTTCCACGGCCTCAGTCTTCCTCCCGCACCAGCGCGATGGCGCCCACCATGGCCACGACCAGCACGACCGACGCGATTTCGAACGGCAGCACGAACGGGTCGAGCAGCGCATCGCCTATGGCCGCCGCAGTGGCCGGCACGGCGGGCAGGGCCCCCGGCGGCGTCGGCCAGCCGGTATCGAGTGCGGCGAACGTCAGCGCGGTGCCCAGGAGGACGGCCAGCGCCAGCGCCGGCAGCGCGTACTCGTTGTTCCAGTTCTCGCGCGTGAGCATGATGGCGAAGACCATCAGGACCGCCACCGCGCCCACGTACACCAGGATCTGCACCGCTGCGACGAAGTCGGCGGAGAGCGTGATGAACAGTCCGGCCATCCCGATGAAGCTCAGGACCAGGAACAGCACGGCGTGCAGCAGCGTGCGCGCCGCCACGACCATCAGCGCGTTGGCCACCGTCATGATGGCTAGGATCCAGAACGCGATGACGATGCCGGTGTCCTCGATCACGCCTGTCTATCCTCTCCCCCTAGACCGGCCGCGCGACGGCGCTCACGTGATCCGGCGCTGCGATCTCAGGCACCCCGATGTCGCTGCGCAGCGCCGGGCGCACGGGCAGCCGCTGCATCTTGCCGGTCAGGAACTGCATCCACCCGATCCAGAGGATCGCGGCCAGCGCTGCGTTCAAGAGCCCCGCGATGGGCAGGAGCATGCCCGCGCTGACGTCCGTCTCGGCCCAGACGACGACTTCGGCCGCCACGAGAACGACGTTGAAGAGGCCGAGCGGCATCATCAGCTTCCACGAGAGCGCCATGAGCTGGTCGATGCGGAGCCGGGGCAGGGTACCGCGCGTCCACATCAGCACAAAGTAGAACGCGTACGTCTTCCCGATGAAGATCATCCAGCCGGGGACCACGCGGTCGATCTCGAACATGTACCAGCCCCCGGCCCAGATGGAAGCGATGACGGCGCCCACCAGCAGAGCGTTCACCAGTTCCACTGCGTAGAACAGCCCGAACTTCATGCCCGAGTACTCGGTGTGGTACCCAGCGAGGATTTCCGACTCGGCTTCGGCGATGTCGGCGGGCGTCCGGTTCAGCTCGGCCGACGCTGAGATGAAGTAGATGAGCAGGGGGAGCGGCTGCAGGAAGAGCAGCCAGACGTGGTACTCGGCCTGCCAGTGCGCGATCCCTGCGAAGCTCATGGTACCGGCGAACATCACCGGGCCGAGGAACGCCAGCACCATCGGGATCTCGTAGCTCAGGAGCATGGCGACGACACGCATCGCGCCGATGAGGGCGAACTTGTTGTTGGACGACCAGCCCGCCATGAACACCGCCAGCACGGCGACAGAGCCCATAGCAGAGAAGAAGAGGATGCCGGCGTTGAGGTTGGCCAGCGTCATGTTCTCGCCCCAGGGCAGGATCGACCATGCGAGGATGGCCGGGACGAACACCGCGATGGGCGCCAGCGTGAACACCAACGGGTCGGCGACCATTGGCTGGAGCGCTTCCTTCTGGATGAGCTTGATGGCGTCGGCCACGGGCTGGAGCAGTCCGAACGGCCCCACGCGATTAGGCCCCAGGCGGTTCTGCATTCGCCCGATGACCCGGCGCTCGACCCAGATGTTGATGATGGCGGTGACGCCGACGAACGCCAGAATGCCCGCGGCGCCCAGCAGGCCCGACACGGCGTAGATCACGCCGTCGCCGGCGTCGAACGTGTCGCGCAGCCAGCCGCTGAGGCCGGCGATCAGCTCCGACAGGTCGCGAACGTCGTACCACTGGCCGAGGATGCTCATCGGTCCAGCTCCCCGAGGTTGATGTCGATGCTGCCCAGCGTGATGATGGCGTCGGCGATACCCACGCCGACCACCATCTGGTTCAGCGCGCTGAGGTTGATGAGCGACGGCGAGCGCACGTGGAAGCGCCAGGGCGCCGGGCCGCCGTCGCTATACAGATAGAACCCGAGTTCGCCCTTCGGCGATTCGATGCGCGCGTACACGTCGCCCGTGGGCGGGCGCAGCGCCAGGGGGACCTCGGCCTTGTGGGGACCCTCTGGCAACCGCTCCATCGCCTGGCGGATGATGCGGACGCTCTGCTTCATCTCCTCCATCCGCACGATGAAGCGGTCGTAGGCGTCGCCCTGGTAGCCGAGGGGGATGTCGAAGTCGTAGCGCTCATAGCCGCAATACGGGTCCGCTTTGCGAACGTCCCAGGCGACGCCCGTCGCCCGCAGCATGGGTCCGCTGAGCGACGCGTTGACGGCCAGCTCCTTCGAGACGACGCCGACGTCCCGCCCGCGAGCGAGCATTATCTCGTTGCCGACGAGCAGATTCTCGTACTCCTCGAACCGCGCCATCAGGTCGTCGCACAGCATGCGCAGGCGCGGCAGGAACTCGTCCGGGATGTCGAAGGCCACGCCGCCGATACGCATGTAGTTGGTGGTCAGGCGGGCGCCGCAGGTCATCTCGAACATGTCGAGGATCTTCTCGCGCTCGCGGAACATGTGCATGATGGGCGTCTGCCAGGCGCCGCAGTCGTTGATGAACACGCCGTTGGCCATGCAGTGGCTGGCGATGCGCTGCAGTTCGGCGAAGATCACCCGCAAGACGTTCGCCCGCTCCGGGACCTCGATCCCGGCTAGCTTCTCGACGGCAAGGCAGTAACCTAGGTTGCCGGTCATGGCCGCGAGGTAGTCCATGCGGTCGGTGAAGGGGATGTTCTGGGTGTAGGTGCGCTCCTCGGCCAGCTTTTCCATGCTGCGGTGCAGGTACCCGACGATCATCTCGGCGCTGGTGATGATCTCGCCGTCCATGGTCACGCGCATCCGGAACACGCCGTGCGTGCTGGGATGCTGGGGGCCGATGTTGACCACGTAGGGCTCGGTCTTGATCGGCATCTCAGGCGTCCACGTACGAGCTGTCGCCGGGGTTGTCGTGCGCGGGTCCGCCCCGTTCGGGCCGGAACTCGTTGCCCGTGCGGTCCTCGAACTCCTTCGGGAAGCGGGCCAGGCCGGGCTTCTCGCCGCCCGGCAGGCGGACGAAGTCCTTGCGCAAGGGATGGCCCGGAAACCCGTCCCACAGGAACAGGCGCTTCAGTTGCGGGTGCCCCTCGAAGCAGATGCCCAT